>NZ_JBHWFG010000011.1:54984-234827 GCF_042733745.1 Streptomyces sp. NPDC059696 | reverse complement strand
CACCAACCCGTCATACGCTTTGTGCGCTGGTCTGGTGGGCTCGGATTTTTTTATAAGACACCGCCTTTGGACACGGCGGCCCATCCTATCGGATGGCCCGCCTTCGTGTCGTGTCCGTGCGTATGCGAACGGCGGGCTCCCCCGGAAGGGAGCCCGCCGTTGCGGTGCTCAGCGGCCGAGAGCGCGGCGGCCGCGGCCCTGGGAGAGGACCGGGAGGTTGCGGGACGGCGGACCCTGCGGGCCCGTCTCCTCGAGGCGCAGCGCCAGCGCCGGGCAGCGGCGCACCGCGCGCAGGGCCTTCGCCTCGGCGTACCGCGGCACCTGAGCCTGCGCCACGGTCGGGAAGCCGTCGGCACCCAGCTGGAACACCTCGGGGAGGATGTCCGCGCACAGTCCGTGGCCCCGGCACAGGGTCCAGTCGACGTAGATCTTCTGGCGGCTCGGGCCGTTCTCCTCGGACTCGCCGCCGCCCGGGATGCCCGTAGGGGCCCTGCCCCCCTCGAAGAGCGGCAGAACGCCCTCCACGGGCCGTCCGCAGCCGTTGCCGAGGACATGGGCGGCCAGGTCGTCCGTGAACGCCTTGATGGTCGACTCCAGGAACATCGCCGAGCCGTCCGGGTGCGAGCACGCGCCGCGCCGCTTCACGTTCTTGGCGACCTGCTTGAGCGCCTCCAGGGCGGCCGGCCCGCCGCCGTTGAGGATGTCCTCCAAGCCGCGCGCGGCGGCCGGCAGGCCGAGGTAGCAGGGGCCGCACTGGCCCGCGCTCTCCTCGGCCAGCCACTGCGCCACCCGCAGCGACTCGCCCAGCGGGCAGGTGTCCTGAGTGATCGGCAGGATCGCGCCGGCGCCTAGCGCGCCGCCCACCGCGTCCAGGGAGTTGCGGGAGACGATCGCCTCGTTGACCGTCGCCGCGTCGATCCACTTGCCGTGGTAGCCGCCGGTGAGCACGCCCTGCGGCACCGGCGGGGCGCCGGCCAGCTGCAGGACGTAGCGCAGCGGCACGCCCGTCGGGACCTCGATCACCATGGGGCGCGCGACCGCGCCGGAGACCGTGAGCATCACGGTGCCCGGCTCGTCGTACAGGCCGGTGTTGCCGTAGCGCTCCGGGCCGATGCGGGCGGCGATCGCCAGTTGGGCGAAGGTCTCGGCGTTGGACAGCAGGGTGGGCGCGCCGCCGACGCCGTTCTGTGAGGCGCTGACCTTGCGGCCCGGCGGGATGGCCGGGCCGCCGTCGATCGAGCGGATCAGCGACGCGGCGGCGCCGGTGACCATGCGGACCGGATTGCGCTGGACGCGTGCGCGCAGCGCCGAACGACGGCCGTTGTTCAGGCCGCGTTCGGACAGTGCCGCCTCCATGGAGCGCTGCGTCGACTCACGGGTGACCCCCACCACGAGCGTGCGGGCACCCAGCGCCTCGGCGCACAGCAGAGCGCCGTCCAGGATGAGGTGCGGGGCACGGTTGATCAGCACCGTGTCCTTGCGGCAGGCCGGCTCGTCCTCGCTTCCGTTCACGACGACGACCGGCCGGACGCCGCGCTTGATCGCCGCTTCGGCGACCGAGCGCAGCTTCTTGTGGAAGGGGAAGCCCGCGCCGCCGCGGCCCTTCAGGTTGATGCGCTCGGCGAGTTGAGCGAGCTGCTCGCCGCCCATCGGCTCGAGCGGCCCGTGCACCTTGAGGTGCATGGGCAGATCGAGCCGATCGACAAGGTCGAAGCCCGACGTGAGCTGCGGAAGGCCGACCACGCGGACTTCGGGTACGTCGGGCAGGGCCTCGTTCACTTAAAGCCTCCGGAAGGCGTGTTCCAAGGTTCGCCCGATCCCGGAGCGTCGAAGTCGTAGGACGCACCGGGATTTGTTTCATTGGCGGGACCGCTGTTGTACGTGTCGTTCGGGTAGTACGGGTCGAAGGCGGCGTTCGTCTCACCCGTGTCGTACACGTCACTCGATCCGTAACCGGCGGCGCCTGGATTGCCGTAGGCCGGGATGCTTTGTCCGGTGTCCTGCAGGGGGTCGTAGGGCGGGATGTTGAAGCCCGTGTCCTGGAGCGGGTCGTAGGCGGACGGCGGGGCCTCGCCGACCGGCGGCGGGGACGGGATCGGCCAGTTGCCCGAGGTGCTGGAGGGGCCGTCCACGGTCGGAATGGTCTCGGTGGGCTGCATGTCCAGCGGGAGCTGCATGCTGGTGGTCGGCCCGGGCGCGAAGGCCTGCCGGCCCTGGGGCGGGCCCGAGACGGCCCGGTAGGCGGCGGCGAAGCCGTTCGCCGGCTCCTTGGCCGCGGGGCGCTCGGCCTTCTCGTACAGCGGTCCCGACGGGGACGCCGCGGACCGCGTGGGAGCCTCCCGGCTCTCGTAGCCGGGCAGTCCGGAGCCGCCGCCGGCCCGGGCGCGGCTCTCCTCCAGGTCCCTGCGGGCCTGGCTCTCTCCGGCCCCGATCATCGAGGCGATCTTGTCGGCGACCCGGCGCTTGACCTGGCGCGGAGCCGAGCGCAGGGCGAGTGCTCCGGCCACGCCGGCCAGGGAGAGGCCGTACAGGATGACGAAGATCGGCTTGGCGGAGCGACCCGCGTAGAGTCCGTGGATCAGAGCGGCGCACCAGGCCGGGTAGGCCAGCATGTGCATGGCCCGCCAGCGCGCCGCGACGGGCGCGGGGGACGCGAAGCGGTTGCGCAGCACACCGGTGATGCCCACGAAGATCATGAGCATGCCCGCCAGAGTGCCCAGGCCGATCAGGAACGACCTGCCCCCGACCAGCTCGTCGTCGGTGAACACCAGCCCGAAGGGGATCACCGCCGCGACCCACGAGGTGTGGGCCAGCGCCAGCTTCACGCCGATGTGCACCAGCAGGAAGACGATCGAGGCGACGGCCGTGGTCCGGTGCACGGCCTGCGCCAGGATGCGGCGGCGGGTGTCGAGGAGGACCCGGTCCTGGGCGACCAGGCCCCAGATCACCGAGCACGTCAGACACACGAGGGACAGCACGCCCGCACCGAAGTTGAGGAACTCGGCGAACGAGTCGTCTGCCGTGGAGTCGTAGGGGTTCACGACAGGCCTCCCCACGTCCCGCTGAACGGGTGAAGGGAGGTGGTACTGCGATGAGGGTTCATGGGGGCAACTCCGAGCGGTTCGGGAAAGCAGCGGTCCCGCTGCCGAACTCTAAGCGGAGTGATACCGATCAGTACGAGGTTTGAGTTATTGCGCTGTTATCAAAGGACAATATGGCCGCGGCGATGTCCCTTAGCGACTGTTACGCGAAGTAACCATTGACCTTGGTTCAGCTTCTCGGGTGCCGTGACGGCCGTCGGAAGTGCGTCGCGGCGTGCTGAGGGCCTGCGGTACCCTAGCGCCATGCGTGCCGTACGCCTTCTGCTTAGCGGGCCGCGCTGATCAGTACCGGCCACCGGAGAAACCGAGTGACCGGCATCGGCGCGGCGTCCCCTCCTGTGTGAGGGGATTTTTCGTTTCTCGAACCAGACACCCGCGGCAGAGACGATCGATGGAGCTTTGAGGATCATGAGCGAGACGAACCCCGCCGCCACCTCCGAGGTGGCGGCGCCGCACCGCTACACGGCCGCCATGGCTGCCGAGATCGAGGCACGCTGGCAGGACTTCTGGGACGCCGACGGCACCTACGCCGCGCCCAACCCCAAGGGCGACCTGGCCGGTGACCCGGAGATCGTCGCCCGCCCCAAGAAGTTCATCATGGACATGTTCCCGTACCCCTCCGGTGCGGGCCTGCACGTCGGTCATCCCCTGGGCTACATCGCCACCGACGTCTTCGCGCGCTTCCAGCGGATGACCGGCCACAACGTCCTGCACACCCTGGGCTTCGACGCCTTCGGCCTGCCCGCCGAGCAGTACGCGGTGCAGACCGGCACGCACCCGCGCGTGTCCACCGAGGCCAACATGGAGAACATGAAGGCCCAGCTGCGCCGGCTGGGCCTGGGCCACGACAAGCGCCGGTCGTTCGCCACGATCGACCCGGACTACTACAAGTGGACCCAGTGGATCTTCCTGCAGATCTTCAACTCCTGGTACGACCACGACGCCCGCCGGGCCCGCCCGATCGCCGAGCTGGTCGCCGAGTTCGAGTCCGGTGAGCGGCCCGTACCGGGGCACACGCGCGCGTGGAGCGAGCTGAACGCCGCGGAGAAGGCCGACGTCCTGGGCGAGTTCCGGCTGGCCTACGCCTCCGACGCGCCCGTCAACTGGTGCCCCGGGCTGGGCACCGTGCTGGCCAACGAGGAGGTCACCGCCGAGGGCCGCTCCGAGCGCGGCAACTTCCCGGTCTTCAAGGCCAAGCTGCGCCAGTGGAACATGCGCATCACCGCCTACGCCGACCGGCTGCTGGAGGACCTGGACGCGCTGGACTGGCCCGAGGCCATCAAGCTGCAGCAGCGCAACTGGATCGGCCGCAGCGAGGGCGCCCGCGTCGACTTCCCCATCGACGGCGAGCGCATCACGGTCTTCACCACCCGTCCGGACACCCTGTTCGGCGCCACCTACATGGTCCTGGCGCCCGAGCACCCGCTGGTCGAGAAGTTCACCCCGGCCGCCTGGCCGGAGGGCACCCACGAGGTGTGGACCGGCGGTCACGCGACCCCGGCCGAGGCCGTCGCCGCCTACCGCGCCCAGGCCGCGTCCAAGTCCGACGTGGAGCGCCAGGCGGAGGCCAAGGACAAGACCGGCGTCTTCATCGGCGCCTATGCGACCAACCCGGTCAACGGCGAGCAGGTCCCGGTCTTCATCGCCGACTACGTGCTGATGGGCTACGGCACCGGCGCGATCATGGCCGTCCCGGCCGGTGACCAGCGCGACTTCGAGTTCGCGCGCGCCTTCGAGCTGCCGATCCACTGCATCGTCGAGCCGACCGACGGCCGCGGCACCGACACCTCCACCTGGGAGAACGCCTTCTCGTCGTACGACGCGAAGATCATCAACTCGTCGAACGGCCAGGTCAGCCTGGACGGCCTGGACGTCGCCGAGGCCAAGGCCCGCATCACCGAGTGGCTGGAGCGGGCCGGCGTCGGCGAGGGCACCGTCAACTTCCGGCTGCGCGACTGGCTGTTCAGCCGCCAGCGCTACTGGGGCGAGCCCTTCCCGATCGTCTACGACGAGGACGGCATCGCCCACGCGCTGCCCGAGTCGATGCTGCCCCTGGAGCTGCCCGAGGTCGAGGACTACAGCCCCCGCACCTTCGACCCGGACGACGCCGACACCCAGCCCGAGACGCCGCTGTCGCGCAACGAGGACTGGGTCAACGTCACGCTGGACCTGGGCGACGGCCGCGGCCCGCGCCCCTACCGGCGCGAGACCAACACCATGCCCAACTGGGCCGGCTCCTGCTGGTACGAACTGCGCTACCTGGACCCGCACAACTCCGAGAAGCTGGTCGACCCCGAGATCGAGCAGTACTGGATGGGCCCGCGCGAGGGCATGCCGCACGGCGGTGTCGACCTGTACGTCGGCGGCGCCGAGCACGCCGTGCTGCACCTGCTGTACGCGCGCTTCTGGTCCAAGGTCCTGTTCGACCTGGGGCACGTCTCCTCCGCCGAACCGTTCCACAAGCTGTTCAACCAGGGCATGATCCAGGCCTACGTCTACCGCGACAGCAGGGGCATCGCCGTGCCGGCCGCCGAGGTGGAGGAGCGCGACGGCGCGTACTACTACCAGGGCGAGAAGGTCTCCCGGCTGCTGGGCAAGATGGGCAAGTCCCTGAAGAACGCGGTCACTCCGGACGAGATCTGCGCCGAGTACGGAGCCGACACGCTGCGCCTGTACGAGATGGCCATGGGCCCGCTGGACGTCTCCCGGCCGTGGGACACGCGCGCGGTGGTCGGCCAGTTCCGCCTGCTGCAGCGGCTGTGGCGCAACATCGTCGACGAGGCCACCGGCGAGGTGACCGTGGTCGACGCCGAGCCGGACGAGGACACGCTGCGCGCCCTGCACAAGGCGATCGACGGGGTCCGCGGCGACCTGGAGGGCATGCGCTTCAACACCGCCATCGCCAAGGTCACCGAGCTGAACAACCACCTGACCAAGGCGGGCGGCGCGGTGCCGCGCTCGGTGGCCGAGCCGCTGGTGCTGATGGTCGCGCCGCTGGCCCCGCACATCGCCGAGGAGCTGTGGCGCAAGCTGGGGCACACGGACTCGGTGGTGCACCGGGACTTCCCGGTGGCCGACCCGGCGTACGTGGTCGACGAGACCGTGACCTGTGTCGTGCAGATCAAGGGCAAGGTCAAGGCGCGGCTGGAGGTCGCGCCGTCGATCTCCAACGACGAGCTGGAGAAGGTCGCGCTGGCGGACGAGAAGGTCGTCGCCGCGCTGGGCGGCGCGGGGATCCGGAAGGTGATCGTGCGCGCGCCGAAGCTGGTGAACATCGTCCCGGCGTAGCGGGCAGGGCGTGCGGGCCGCTCTCGGGGTGGTCCCCTACGGGCAGGTTCGGGGTTTTTCTGGAACTCCGGACCTGCCCGTTGCGTTTACCGTGGAAGAGCGACGCGAGGCGCCGTGACGTCCTGAGGAGGAGCCCTTGTGGAAGCAGTGATCGCAGTCTTCGCCCTGCTCTTCGTGCTCATTCTCGGGCTCGGGGCGTACGCCACCGTGAAGGCGGTCGGCGCCGCCAAGCGCGGCGTGGACCGTGGCATCACCCAGGCCCGCCGCACGGTCGAGGACCACACACTGCGCGCCAAGTCCTTCGCCCAGCCCGGCGCCGCGGGTGAACTCGCCCAGCTCAGACTGAAGCTGCGCACCTCGATGCGCGCCACCCAGGAGGCCCTGCACGCGGCCGTCGCCGAGGACGCCTCCCTGAAGGAGTCCCTCGGCCTCTTCGAGCGGCTCAGCGTGCACGGGCGGGAGCTGGACGACGAGCTCAAGCGACTGGAGTCCGAGCCGGACCGCGCCGCGCTCACCGAGCGGCTGCCCGGGCTGCGCGAGCGCACCGAACGCGTCACGCACTCCGCGGACGCGCTGCGCTGGGCCGCCCGCGACCGGGCCCGCCGCTTCGCCGACGACGACCTGGACACCCTCAGCGCCCAGATCGACGTGGAGTCCGGCGCGCTGCGGCACTGGACGGCGCCGGAGCCGCAGGCCGCGCAGGCCGCGTCCGCGCAGCAGGCGGCGCCCTCCCGGCAGCCCGGCTCGCCGCCGCCCGCGAGCGCGCCGTGGCCCGAGGCGCCCGCCGCCGACGCCGGCACGGCCGGGCAGACCTGGCCGGACGGCGCGCAGCCGGACCCGGCGCAGGAACCGTCACGGCCCGCCATCACACCGCCGGCGCCCCGGCTGACCCACCCCTGGCAGAAGAAGCCCCGCCCCGAGAGCACCACTTGATCCGGCCACTCGCACCGATGGCCGCGGGGGCCGGGCTGCCACATGAGCGCTACGGCAGGTAACCTCCAGCTCATGTCCCGCCATGTCGCGATCGTCACCGATTCAACGGCCTACCTGCCGGCCCGGACGATGGAGCGTCACGGCATCACGGCGGTCCCCCTGACCGTGGTCCTCGGTGACCGGGCGCTGGAGGAGGGCACCGAGATCTCGACCCGCGCCCTCGCCCAGGCTTTGCAGAAGCGGCGCTCTGTCACGACCTCGCGGCCGGCTCCGGCGCTCTTCGAGGAGACGTACCGCAAGGTCGCAGAGTCCGGCGCCACCGGCATCGTCTCCCTCCACCTCTCCGCCGAACTCTCCGGCACCTACGACGCGGCCGTCGTGGCCGCGCGGCAGGCCCCGGTTCCGGTGCGGGTGGTCGACACGGGCATGATCGCGATGGCGCTCGGCTTCTGCGCGCTCTCCGCGGCGCAGGTCGCGGAGTCGGGAGGGACGGTCGACGAGGCCGTCGCCGCCGCGGAGAAGCGGGCCGCGGGCACCTCCGCCTACTTCTACGTCGACACCCTCGACTACCTGCGGCGCGGCGGGCGTATCGGTGCCGCGCAGGCGCTGCTGGGCTCGGCGCTCGCGGTGAAGCCGCTGCTGCAACTGGCCGACGGCCGTATCGAACCGCTGGAAAAGGTGCGGACCGCGTCCAAGGCGATCGCCCGCCTCGAGGAGATCGCGGCCGACCGTGCGGGCGGTGCCCAGGTCGATGTCGCCGTCCACCATCTCGCCGCCCCGGACCGGGCATCGGCTCTCGCCGACCGACTGCGGACCCGGGTGCCGGGGCTGGCCGATCTGCATGTCAGTGAGGTCGGCGCGGTGATCGGGGCGCACACGGGCCCCGGTCTGCTGGGGGTTGTCGTTTCGCCCCGGTGAACGTTGCTGTGTGACCGCGTTCGCCCGTGTGAGTGGCGGGGTTTTCCCCAACCGGGGTGTCGTCCCCGGGAATCGACCATGATCATCGCGAGTGTGCCGGGTTGGCCGATCCTCGTCGCATGGCACTTCGATCACGTTCACGCACAGCGACGGCGACCAGTGGGCCGGGCCGTGGTCCGGCGTCCGACGGGCGCGTCCGTCCTCACCGACGCCCGCCGGCAGCGCGCGGGCGGACCCGGCAGCGTCAGGCCTCCGCGGAGGAACTGCGGCGGCGCGCGGGGGTGTTGTTCGACGGGTGCACCGGGCCGACGGGGTTCCCAGGACCGGCCGAGCCGGCGGAGCCGATGGAGCCGGCCGAACGGCCCCCGGGGCACCGGGAGTCGGGGCAGGGGCCCCCGGGCTGGGCCGAGGACGAGGGGAGCGGGGCGCGGTTCGGGGGTCAGGAGGCCGGGGGTGAGGAGGCCGGGGGGCATGCCTTGGGCAGCCGCTCGGAGTCGACTGTGGTTCAGGCTAAGGGCATCTGCGCTGAGCCGAGCGTCGTTCAGGCTGGGGGCGTCTGCGCTGAGCCGAGCGTCGTTCAGCGTGTGGGCGTAGGCCCCGAGCCGCATGTCGTTCAGCCTGGCGGCGTCCTCTCCGAGTCGGTGGGCGGGGGTGGCGGCCCCGCCGGGGGAGTGTGGCGGGAGCGGGCCGGGTCGGCGCTGTGGGAACGCATGCCGCTGTGGTTGCAGACCAGGTGCGGTCTGGAGCGACGGAGTGTGCTGGCCCTGGCGGTGGTGCTCGTGGTTGCGGCGGCCTTCGCCGTGCAGCACTTCTGGACGGGGCGGACGCAGTCCGTGAAGCCGCCGGAGGTGGTGCGGGCGGCTGTGCCGTACGGGGAGCGGCAGGAGAGCGGGTCGGGCGGTGAGCAGCGGGATCGGGGCGCCGCGGGTACGTCCGTCGGGGCCTCGTCCGGGCCGGTGAAGACCGGGGCGGGGGCGGGCGAGATCGTCGTGGACGTCGGCGGCAAGGTCAGGGACCCGGGGATCCACCGGCTGCCGCCGGGCTCGCGGGTGGCGGACGCGCTGCACGCGGCGGGCGGGGTGAAGCCGGGCACGAACACCGACGGGCTGAACCGGGCCCGGTTCCTCGTGGACGGCGAGCAGGTCATCGTCGGGGCACCGGCTCCCGCCGGCGGTCCGGGGACGGGCGGTACGGCTCCCGGTGGCCCGGCCGGTGCCGCCGGAAGCGCCGCCGGTGCCGCGGCGGGCGGGGCGGCCGCCGCGACGGCTCCGGTCTCCCTCAACACGGCCACCGCGGACCAACTCGACACTCTGCCCGGCGTGGGCCCGGTGCTGGCGCAGCACATCATCGACTACCGCACCCAGCACGGCGGTTTCCGTTCCGTGGACGAACTGCGCGAGGTGAACGGCATCGGCGATCGCCGTTTCGCCGACCTGCGCGCCCTTGTACGGCCATGAGGAGCGTTCCCGGCCCGGCCACGCGACCCGGCGAGGCCTCCGCCGCCTTGCCTCCCGCCCGGTCGTCCGTGCACGCGTCCTCCGGCACGCGTCTCGGCACCGCCCGGCCACGCCAGGAAGGACCCACGGACCTGCGGCTCGTGCCGCCCGCCCTCGCGGCCTGGGGTACGTCGGCGCTGGTCCTGGGCACATCGCCGAGGTGGGCGGTGGGCCTCGTGATCGGCTGCCTGGCGGCCGTGGGAATGCTGGCCTTGACCAGGTGGCACCGGGTCGCGCAGCGCCGGGTCGGGTCCTGGCCGCGTGCCACGCTCGCCGCCGTGCTGCTGTGTGTCGCCGCGGCGGCCGCCTCGGCCGGGCTGCACGGGGCGGATCTGCGCCGCGGGCCCGTGCCCGGTCTGGCGCGGGCGTACGCGACGGTGGCCGCCGAGGTCGAGGTGAGGTCCGATCCGCGGCTCACCCGGCCGCGGGTGAGGGGCGATCACGTGGCTCCGACGGCCGTGCTGATCGACGCCGACGTGCGGCGCGTCCACGAGGCGGGCGGCAGCATGGTGATCACACGGACGCCCGTGCTGGTGATCGTCGACGTGGACCCGGCCCCGCCCGGCCGGGCGGCCGACGGGCCCGGTCGGTCGCCGTGGCTGGGTCTGCTGCCGTCGACGCGGCTTCGGGTCGCGGGGCGGCTGGCGCCCGCGATGACCGGCGGCGACCGGGTCGCGGGAGTACTGCGGGTGCGGGACGCGGACGAACCACATGTGGTGGGGGAGCCCTCGGGCCCGCAGCGGCTCGCCGGACGGTTGCGTGCCGGGCTGCGGGAGGCGACCGACGGGCTGCCGGCGGATCCCCGGGCGCTGCTGCCGGGCCTGGTGGTCGGCGACACGTCACGGGTCACGCCGGAGCTGGAGGAGGCCTTCAAGGAAACCGACCTCACCCACACCTTGGCGGTATCCGGGGCGAACTTCACCATCCTCCTCGCCCTGCTCCTGGGGCCGCCGGGCCTGGCGCAGCACGTCGAGCGGCGGGGGCTCGCGCCGCGGCTCGGTGTCTCGCTGCGCGGGACGGCGGTGCTCGGGGGCGTGCTCTCGCTCGGGTTCGTCGTGGTGTGCAGACCGGACCCGAGTGTGGTGCGGGCCGCGGCCTGCGGAGCGGTGGCCTTGCTCGCCCTGGCGACCGGCCGCCGGAGGTCGATGATTCCGGCGCTGGCCACGGCCGTTCTGCTGCTGGTGCTGTACGACCCGTGGCTGGCGCGCAGTTACGGCTTCCTGCTGTCGGTCGTCGCGACCGGTGCGCTGCTCACGCTCGCGCCGCGCTGGAGTGCGGGGCTGCGGCGGCGCGGGGTGCCGCCGAGGTGGGCCGAGGCGCTGGGTGCGGCCGCGGCAGCGCAGGCGCTGTGCGCGCCCGTCGTCGCCGTGCTGTCGGCGCGGGTGAGTCTGGTGGCGGTGCCGTGCAACCTGCTCGCGGAGTTCGCGATCGCGCCGGCGACGGTGCTGGGGTTCGCGGCCCTGGCGGCGGCGCCGGTGGCGATGCCGGTGGCCAAGGCGCTGGCGTGGTGTGCGCACTGGCCCGCCTCGTGGATCGCGCGGATCGCCCGGGGCGGGGCGGCGCTGCCGGGCGGTGGGGTGGACTGGCCGGGCAGTTGGGCGGGCGCGGCGCTGCTCCTCGCCGTGATCCTGGCCCTGGTGCTCGTGGGGCGGCGGCTGCTCGGGCATCCCTGGTGGTGTGGGCTGTGCGCAGTGGTGCTGGCTCTGGTGGTGGTGCAGCCGGCTCCGTTGACCCGGGTGGTCACGGGCTGGCCGCCACCGGGGTGGCGGCTGGTGATGTGCGACGTGGGGCAGGGTGACGCCCTGGTGCTCGCGGCGGGCGAGGGGGCCGGCGTGGTGGTGGACGCGGGACCCGACCCGCGGCTCGTCGACCATTGCCTGCGCTCGCTGGGCATCAGCAGGGTCCCGCTGGTCGTGCTGACGCACTTCCACGCCGATCACGTGGCGGGACTGCCCGGGGTGCTGAGGGGACGGGCGGTGGGCGCGATCGAGACGACGGGCTTCGAGGAACCGGCCGACCAGGCTGCGTTCGTGCGGAGGCTGGCGGCGGCGCGGCGGATTCCCGTGACCACGGCAGCGGTCGGGGAGCGGCGGCGGGCGGGGGAGTTGTCCTGGCAGGTGGTCTGGCCGCCCCCGAGCCCACCGCCGGACGCGTCGCCCGGCTCGCCGCCTCCGGGGCTTCCCGGTGTGCCCGCGGGGGTGCTTCCGGCCCACCCGGTGCCGGAAGGGCCGAACGACGCCAGCGTCGCGCTGCTGGTCCGTACGGCCGGACTGCGGCTGCTCCTCCTCGGGGACCTGGAGCCCCCGGCGCAACGGGCCCTGGCACGCTCGCCGGCGGCCGAGGCGCTGGAGGGTGTGGACGTGCTGAAGGTCGCCCACCACGGCTCGGCGTACCAGGACCCGGGCCTCATACGCCGGGCCGCTCCGCGGCTGGCCCTCATCTCCTGCGGTGCGGACAACTCCTACGGGCATCCGGCGCCCGGCACGGTGGCGGCGCTGCGCGCCGGGGGCGCGGCGGTGCTGCGGACGGACCGGGACGGCGCGCTCGCGGTCACCGGTGGGGGCGGTGAGCTGAAGGTGGCGCGAGACTGAAGGCATGAACTCAGCACAGGTTGATGCCTATCTGCGCCGACTGGGAGTCGAGCACCCGGCGTGGCCCACGGTCGACGCGCTGCGCGAACTGCACCTGCGGCACCTGCGGACCGTGCCGTTCGAGAACCTCTCGATCCATCTGGGCGAGGAGATCGTGCTGGAGGAGAAGCGGCTGCTGGACAAGGTGGTGGGCGCGCGGCGGGGCGGGTTCTGCTACGAACTCAACGGGTCGTTCGGGGCGTTGCTCGCGGCACTGGGGTACGACGTGGCGCTGCTGGCGGCGCGGGTGTACGGGGAGGAGGGACGGCTCGGGATCCCGTACGACCATCTCGCGCTCCGGGTGCGGACGGTGGACGGGGGCGACTGGCTGGCCGACGTGGGGTTCGGGGCGCACAGCCACCTTCCGCTGGCGTTCGGGGAGCGGGGGGAGCAGGAGGACCCGGGAGGCACGTTCCGGATCGTCGAGGCGGGGCCGGACGCGGCCGGGGTGCGCGGTGGGCACGGCACGGTCGAGGCGGCGGACCTGGACGTGCTCCGGGACGGCCGGCCGCAGTACCGCCTGGAGGTGCGGCCGCGGGCGCTCGGCGACTTCGTGGCCGGGGCGTGGTGGCACAGCACGTCGTCGGTGTCGCACTTCACGCGGTCGCTGGTCTGCTCGCGGGTGACGGAGGAAGGGGGACGGATCACGCTCAGCGGACGGCGGTTCACGGTGACCGCGGCCGACGGGACGCGGGAGGAGAGGGAACTGGAGACGGACGAGGAGGTGCTCGGGGTGTACCGGGAGCGGTTCGGGGTCGAACTCGACACGGTGCCGGTGTCACGGAATCCCGCGTAGGCGTCAGTTCGCGGTCACGGACGCCGTCGGGCGCACGGTCGTCAGCGGCGGGGCGGATCCTTACGGGTCGTTCGTGACGACGGTGCCCGCGGGGGAGTACCGGCTCGCGGTGTCGGCGGAGGGGTACAGGCCCTACCGGGCGACGACGCAGGTCGCGGAGAACACGCTCGCCTCGCTCGGGGACGTGACGCTGCAGGTCGCCCGGCCGCCGGAGCTTCCCGACGCCGGTGACTGGGGGCTGGGCTGAGCGGCCGGCCCGCGACGCGGTGTCGGACAATGTCCGGCGTGAGTGATGTGCGACATGTGCTGGTGCTGCCCGACCGTGACTCCGCGGAAGAGGTCGTGGAGGCGCTGCGGGAGCGGTTCCGGGTCGTCGAGGAGCCGCAGCTGGTGCGGGACGCCCTGGCCGGGGAGGACGACGCCGAGGACGCGCAGTGGCTGGTCGTCCTGCGCGACGAGGACGAGCGGCTGGACCCCGGCGAGCTGGACCGGCTGGCCGGTGAGTGGGAGGGCTGGCGGGAGGAACCGTAGGCCCCCGGCAGGCCATGGCCCGCTCGCCCTACCGGCCTTCCGGCGTGCTCGCCCGCCCGGCCTTCGGGTATGTCCGTCCGCCCGGCCTTCCGGCGTGCTCGCCCGCCCGGCCTTCGGGTATGTCCGTCCGCCCGGCCTTCCGGCGTGCTCGCCCGCCCGGCCTTCGGGCATGTCCGCCCGCCCGGCCTTCCGGCACGCTCGCCCGCCCGGTGCTCTGCGCCCCCGGATGCCTTCCGTGCGCGTACGCCCCGGTCCGTCGGGACCCGCTGTCAGTGGTGCGTGGGATGCTTGGGGCGATGGCCAGAAAGACTGCGAATGACGACCCTCTCGCCCCGGTGACGCTCGCCGTGGGCCAGGAAGAGCTGCTCCTCGACCGCGCGGTGCAGGAGGTGGTGGCCGCGGCGAAGGCCTCCGACGCCGACACGGACGTACGGGACCTGACCCCGGACCAGTTGCAGCCGGGCACGCTCGCCGAGCTGACGAGCCCCTCGCTCTTCGCGGAGCGCAAAGTCGTGGTCGTCCGCAACGCGCAGGATCTGTCCGCCGACACCATCAAGGACGTGAAGGCGTACCTCGGGGCTCCGGCCGAGGAGATCACCCTCGTGCTGCTGCACGCCGGCGGGGCGAAGGGCAAGGGACTGCTCGACGCGGCGCGCAAGGCGGGCGCGCGCGAGGTGGCCTGCCCGAAGATGACGAAGCCGGCGGACCGGCTGGCGTTCGTGCGGGGTGAGTTCAGGACGGCGGGGCGGTCTGCCACGCCGGAGGCGTGCCAGGCGCTGGTCGACGCGATCGGCAGCGACCTGAGGGAGCTGGCCTCGGCGGTCTCGCAGCTGGTCGCGGACATCGAGGGGACGATCGACGAGGCCGTCGTCGGGCGGTACTACACGGGACGGGCCGAGGCGTCGAGCTTCACGGTCGCCGACCGGGCGGTCGAGGGGCGGGCCGCGGAGGCCCTGGAGGCGTTGCGCTGGTCGCTGGCGACCGGGGTCGCGCCGGTGCTGATCACGAGTGCGCTCGCGCAGGGTGTCCGGGCGATCGGGAAGCTGTCGTCCGCGCGCGGGGGGCGGCCGGCAGATCTGGCGCGGGAGCTGGGCATGCCACCGTGGAAGATCGACCGGGTGCGCCAGCAGATGCGGGGCTGGACTCCGGACGGGGTGTCGGTCGCGCTGCGCGCCGTGGCCGAGGCGGACGCGGGGGTGAAGGGCGGCGGTGACGACCCCGAGTACGCCCTGGAGAAGGCCGTGGTCACCATCGCCCGGGCGGCCCGTTCCCGGGGCCGGGCCTAAGGCTCCCCGGGTGGGTGGGCCGGGCCTGAGGCTCCCCCCGGGTGGGTGGGCCGGGCCTAAGGGGCTCCCCCCGGGTGGCTGTACGCGCGGCTCCCAGGCCCTCGTGTCGCATGCTCCAGCGCTGCCGGTTCTCTTCTGCCGGTTCTCCTCTCCCGGTTCTCCACCACGAGCTCGCCGTCCCCCGCTCGGCGGCCCGGCACCCGATGCCCGGCGGCCCCGCCCGAGAGCATCGAGTCGCTCAGAAGACCGGCTCTCCCATCCCCAGCAGGTTCCCCTCGCTGTCGTGGAACCAGGCGCCGCGTTCACCCCGCGCGCCCTTGCTCGGGTAGTTGCCCTCGACCTCGGCGATCCCGTCCCGGGTGTGGAAGCCGGGGGCGTCGACCTCCTCGAACACCACCCCGCGGCGCTTCAGCCCGGCCACGGCCGCCTCGATGTCCTCGACCTCCAAGGCCATCTGCGTGAAGGTGCCGGGCGAGGTCCCCGTCGACCGGAACAGGACGAACTCCGCGCCGCCGCACCGGTAGAGCAGCCCACCCGGGCGTTCGTCGACAGGGTCGAGGCCCAGTTTCTCGGAGTAGAAGCGCCGCGCCCGCTCCAGGTCCTGGGCGGGGAGCCTGGTCGCAGCGCCGACCAGAACCGGCGCGCCGGTGGTGTGTGCGGTGCCGTGTGCGGTGCCGTGTGCGTCCATCTCTCCACTGTGCCGTGATCGAGTCGCCCTCCTCCTGCCGAAGAGGAGAATCGGGTGTATCAGCCGACGTCGCCGAGCGATGGAGAGGTGGCGAGGGTCATGGCTGAACACCCGCACGCCGTACTGGTCCGCAGGGGCTTCGAGGCCTTCTCACGCGGTGACATGGACACTCTGCGAGAGCTGATCGCCAAGGACGCGACACATCACGTGCCCGGCAGTCACCCGCTCTCGGGTGACTTCAAGGGCCAGGACGCGATCATGGACATGTACCGGCGGCTCGGTGAGGAGACCGCCGGATCGATGCGTCTGGAGATGCTCGGGATCGCCGTGGACGGCCGGGGACACGCGGTCGGCATGTGCAGGTTCACCGCCGAACGCAACGGCAAGCGCCTCGACGACACCGGCTGCATCGTCTTCCGGATCGTCGGCGACAAGGTCACCGACCTCGACGAGTGCGTCGAGGACATCGACAAGAACAACGAGTTCTGGTCCTGAACAGGCCGAAGGCCCCGCCGACCGCCCTGGGGAAGGGCGGCAGGCGGGGCCTTCGGTTCAAGCTGTTCGAGCTGCTGGATCCGCGCCCGCGTGGCGAACGCAGGCCGCGCGCGGATCCGAGGGTGCCGGACGGGAGCGGATGAGAGAGGGCCCGCTCGATTCCCTCCGGCGTCACATCAGATGTCAGCCCTTGAGCGCGTCGACCTTCGAAGCAAGCGCCGACTTCTTGTTGGCGGCCTGGTTCTTGTGGATGACGCCCTTGGAGACGGCCTTGTCGAGCTGACGCGCGGCGACGCGCTGGTACTCGGTGGCCTTCTCGACGTCACCCGCGGCAGCAGCCTCACGGGCCTTGCGGATCGCGGTCTTGAGGGAGGACTTGACGGCCTTGTTGCGCAGCCGCGCCTTCTCGTTGGTCTTGATCCGCTTGATCTGGGACTTGATGTTCGCCACGAAGGAGCCTTCTCAGGTTCTGGCACGAGGCCGCACGGAGACCGCACGATTCCCGCACCGGGTGATTTCTTGAGGTCGCGCCTCCTGCGAGAGGGCATGAGGCACAGCCACCCAGGCTACCAGCGGCCCCTCGCGCGGCCCAAACCCGTCCGTGGTCCCCACCCGTGGGACCATGGAGGCTACGTATCGATCCGACCCGAGACCGCAGACACTGCGGACGCCTCAAGAATCAGGACCCTGCGTGCCCGCGATCCCCAGCCACGTGCCCGAGCCGAGCCGTACCGACCCGGCTCTGATCCGCAACTTCTGCATCATCGCGCACATCGACCACGGCAAGTCCACGCTCGCCGACCGGATGCTCCAGCTGACCGGAGTGGTCGAGCAGCGGCAGATGCGCGCCCAGTACCTCGACCGCATGGACATCGAGCGCGAGCGTGGCATCACGATCAAGTCACAGGCGGTGCGTCTGCCGTGGGCCCCGACCCACGACAAGAACGACGTGCACATCCTCAACATGATCGACACCCCGGGGCACGTCGACTTCACCTACGAGGTCTCCCGGTCGCTCGCCGCGTGCGAGGGGACCATCCTCCTGGTCGACGCAGCCCAGGGCATCGAGGCGCAGACCCTCGCCAACCTCTACCTGGCGATGGAGAACGACCTCACGATCATCCCGGTGCTCAACAAGATCGACCTGCCCGCCGCGCAGCCCGAGAAGTTCTCGGAGGAGCTCGCCAACCTGGTCGGGTGCGACCCCGAGGACGTGCTCAAGGTCTCGGCCAAGACGGGTCTGGGCGTCGAGGCGCTGCTGGACAAGGTCGTCGCGGAGATCCCCCCGCCGGTCGGTGTCGCGGACGCCCCCGCCCGCGCGATGATCTTCGACTCGGTCTACGACTCCTACCGCGGTGTCGTGACGTACGTCCGTGTCATCGACGGCCAGCTCAACAAGCGCGAGCGGATCCGGATGATGTCCACCGGCGCCACGCACGAGCTGCTGGAGATCGGCACCAACTCGCCGGAGATGCTGCCGGCCGACGGTCTCGGCGTCGGTGAGGTGGGCTACCTGATCACCGGCGTGAAGGACGTCCGCCAGTCCAAGGTCGGTGACACGGTCACCAGCCAGCACAAGGGCGCCGAGGAGGCGCTCGGCGGCTACAAGGACCCCAAGCCGATGGTGTTCTCCGGCCTCTACCCGCTGGACGGCTCGGACTACCCGGAGCTGCGCGAGGCCCTGGACAAGCTGCAGCTCAACGACGCCGCGCTGGTCTACGAGCCGGAGACCTCCGCCGCCCTCGGCTTCGGCTTCCGCGTCGGCTTCCTCGGCCTGCTGCACCTGGACGTGATCCGCGAGCGGCTGGAGCGCGAGTTCGGCCTCGACCTCATCGCCACCGCGCCGAACGTGGTCTACCGCGTCCTCATGGAGGACGGCACCGAGCACACCGTCACCAACCCCAGCGAGTTCCCCGAGGGCAAGATCTCGGAGGTCTACGAGCCGGTCGTGCGGGCCACCATCCTCGCGCCCAGCGAGTTCATCGGCTCGATCATGGAGCTGTGCCAGACCCGGCGCGGTGTCCTGCTCGGCATGGACTACCTCTCCGAGGACCGGGTCGAGATCCGCTACACCCTGCCGCTCGCCGAGATCGTCTTCGACTTCTTCGACCAGCTGAAGTCCAAGACCCGCGGCTACGCCTCGCTGGACTACGAGCCCACCGGCGAGCAGACCTCCAGCCTGGTCAAGGTCGACATCCTGCTGCACGGCGACAAGGTCGACGCCTTCTCGGCGATCACCCACAAGGACCAGGCGTACGCGTACGGCGTGCGGCTCGTCGCCAAGCTCAAGGAGCTCATCCCGCGGCAGGCCTTCGAGGTGCCGGTCCAGGCCGCCATCGGCTCCCGGGTCATCGCCCGCGAGACCATCCGCGCCATCCGCAAGGACGTCCTCGCCAAGTGCTACGGCGGTGACATCTCGCGTAAGCGGAAGCTGCTGGAGAAGCAGAAGGAGGGCAAGAAGCGGATGAAGATGGTGGGTTCCGTGGAAGTTCCGCAGGAGGCCTTCATCGCCGTCCTGTCGAGCGATGACAGCGCGGGGTCGGGCAAGGGCAAGAAGTAATCACGGATTACCGTGGGTTACACCGCAAACCGGGTAGAACAGGGGCCCGCCGTGCGAAAGTGCGGCGGGCCCTGCGCGTCCGCGGGGTAGCTCTCTGTACGAAGTGACAGGCCGCCGCCCCTTACGCGGGGGCCGGTCGGCCTTTACTCTGATCCCTGCTCGATAGTTACTCGCGAGTTAAACAACGGGGTGTGCACTGCGCCCCGTGACGCCTCGTGAGTGCCCACCAGCCGCACCTGAGCCAGCCGCACCGTCGCGGGCCCCGGAGGATGTCGTGAGCGACACACAGACCCTGATCGAGAACCGTCCGCCGTCCGTGGCGGGCCTCTTCCTGGAGCGCGTGGCGGCCACGCCCGACGCCGAGGCCTATCGGTACCCGGTCCCGGCCGCGGGCCAGGGGCCGGACGACTGGAAGTCGCTGACCTGGGCGCAGGCCGCCGAGCGGGTCCACGCCATCGCGGCCGGCCTCATCGAGCTGGGCGTGCAGCCCGAGCAGCGCGTCGCGCTCGCCGCCGGCACCCGGCTCGAGTGGATCCTCGCCGACCTCGGCATCATGTGCGCCGGCGCGGCCACCACCACCGTGTACCCGCAGACCAACGCCGACGAGTCCGCGTACATCCTGTCGGACTCCGAGAGCCGGGTGCTGATCGCGGAGAACGCCGGGCAGCTGGCCAAGGCCGTGGAGAAGCGCGGCGAGCTGCCCGAGCTGACGCACGTCGTGGTGATCGACCCGGCCGGCGTCGAGACCGCCGACTGGATCCTCACCCTGGACGAGCTGGAGAAGCGCGGCGCGGCCCGGCTGGAGAAGGACCCCGAGCTGATCAAGGAGCGGGTCGGCGCGATCACCAAGGACCAGCTGGCCACCCTCATCTACACCTCCGGCACCACCGGCCGGCCCAAGGGCGTGCGTCTGCCGCACGACAACTGGTCGTACATGGCGAAGGCGATCGCCGCGACCGGCCTGGTCAGCGGGGAGGACGTGCAGTACCTGTGGCTGCCCCTCGCCCACGTCTTCGGCAAGGTCCTCACCTCGGGCCAGATCGAGGTCGGGCACGTCACCGCCGTGGACGGCCGGGTCGACAAGATCATCGAGAATCTGCCGGTGGTCCAGCCGACGTACATGGCGGCCGTGCCGCGCATCTTCGAGAAGGTCTACAACGGCGTGGCCGCCAAGGCCCGGGCCGGCGGCGGCGCCAAGTACAAGATCTTCCAGTGGGCCGCCGAGGTCGCCCGCGAGTACGCCAAGGTCTCCCAGGACAACTTCCGCCGGACCGGCACCGCGTCCGTGCCCTTCGGCCTGGGCGTGAAGCACAAGGCCGCCGACGCGCTGGTGTTCGCCAAGATCCGCGAGGCCTTCGGCGGGAGGCTGCGGGCCTGCGTCTCCGGGTCCGCCGCCCTCGCGCCGGAGATCGGCTACTTCTTCTCGGGCGCCGGCATCCACATCCTGGAGGGCTACGGCCTGACGGAGTCCTCGGCGGCGTCCTTCGTGAACCCGGGCGAGGCCTACCGCACCGGTACGGTCGGCAAGCCGCTGCCCGGCACGGAGGTGCGGATCGCCGACGACGGGGAGATCCTGCTGCGCGGCCCGGGCATCATGGAGGGCTACCACAAGCTGCCCGAGAAGACCGCCGAGGTGCTGGAGCCGGACGGCTGGTTCCACACCGGGGACATCGGCGAGCTCTCGCCCGACGGCTACCTGCGGATCACCGACCGCAAGAAGGACCTCATCAAGACCTCGGGCGGCAAGTACATCGCCCCCGCGGAGGTCGAGGGACAGTTCAAGGCGGTGTGCCCGTACGTCTCCAACATCCTGGTGCACGGGGCCGACCGGAACTTCTGCACGGCGCTGATCGCGCTGGACGAGGCCGCCCTCGCCGACTGGGCCAAGGACAACGGGCTGGAGGGGAAGTCGTACGCGGAGATCGTCGCCTCGCCGGTCACGGTGGAGATGGTCGACGGATACGTCAAGCAGCTCAACGAGGGGCTGCAGCGGTGGCAGACCATCAAGAAGTTCCGGCTGCTGCCGAGGGACCTCGATGTCGAGCACGGTGAGATCACGCCGAGTCTGAAGCTGAAGCGGCCCGTGGTGGAGCGGGAGTACAAGCATCTGATCGACGAGATGTACGAGGGCTCTCGCGAGGCGTAGGCGTAGGGGGTGGTGGGGGCTGTGCGGCGGCTGCGGGTCCGCCGTGGCCTGTCGCGCAGTTCCTCGCGCTCCTAAGGGGCGTCACCCACGCGGCGTTTCAGGTCCTGGATCTCCGTCCTGAGGCGTTCCACCTCTCTGCCTTTGCGGTAGAGGTCCAGGAAGACGCTCACCTTCGCCCTGAGGACCCACGGGTCGAAGGGCTTGGTCACGTAGTCGGCGGCGCCGGTCGCGTAGCCGCGGAAGGCGTAGCCGGAGTCGTCGTCCGCGCCGGTGAGGAAGATGATCGGGACGTCGCGGGTCTGGTCGAGGCGTTTGATGTGGGCGGCCGTCTCGAAGCCGTCCATGCCGGGCATGCGGATGTCGAGCAGGACCAGGGCGATGGGCTGCCGCAGCAGGGCCTTCATCGCCTCCTCACCCGAACGGGCCCGCACCAGCGGCTCGTTCAGGGACGCCAGGACGGCCTCCAGGGCGGTCAGGTTGTCCTCCATGTCGTCGACGAGGAGGATTCCGGCGCGTTCGGGGTGGGTGGCGGTGCCGCTCATGCTTCTTCTTCCGTGCCCTCGGGTTCCAGGAGTGCGCACACGACCGTCAGCAGGCCGTCGATGTCCACCGGCTTGGGTACGTAGTCGTTGGCGCCGCGGGCGATGGACTTCTCCCGGTCGCCGGGCATCGCCTTGGCGGTCAGGGCCACGATCGGCAGGCCCGACCAGCGGGGTGTGCGGCGGATCGCGGAGATGGTCTCGTAGCCGTCCATCTCCGGCATCATGATGTCCATCAGGACCAGTTCGACGTCCCCGCTGCGCTCCAGCGTCTCGATGCCCTCGCGGCCGTTCTCCGCGTAGAGCACCGTCATGCCGACCCGGCCCAGGACATGGGTGAGGGCGAAGACGTTGCGGATGTCGTCGTCGACGATGAGGACCCGCCGGCCGGCCAGGATCCGGCCCGGCCGCCCGGACGTCCAGGCCTCCAGCTTCGTCGGCGACGGCCAGGTGTCGTCCGGGTCGTGCGCGACGGGGAAGGGCCCGGAGGCCGGCTGGAGCGGCTGGGGCAGGTCGGCGCGGTCCTCGGGCACGGGTGCGGGCGCGGTGTGGCCGGGGCTGACGACCGGCACGTACAGGGTGAACGTGGAGCCCTTCCCGGGTTCGCTCTCGGCGACGATCCGCCCGCCGAGCAGGCCCGCGATCTCCCGGCTGATGGACAGGCCGAGCCCGGTGCCGCCGTACTTGCGGTTGGTGGTGCCGTCGGCCTGCGCGAACGCCTCGAAGATCACCGGGAGTTTCTCCGGCGCGATCCCGATGCCGGTGTCGGACACGGCGAACGCGATGACGTCGTCGGTGTCCCGGACCCAGCGGTGCTCGGCGTCCTGCACCCGGTCCACCCGCAGCTCGACCTTGCCGGACGCGGTGAACTTGATCGCGTTGGACAGCAGGTTGCGCAGGATCTGCTGGAGCCGCTGCTCGTCCGAGAACATCTCGCGCGGTACGTCCTCGCCGACCGCCACCTCGAAGGCGAGGCCCCGGTCGAGGGTAAGCGGGCGGAACGTGGCGTGGACGTAGTCGAGCAGCTTGATCAGCGGGAGCCGCTTGGGGCGTACGTCCATCCGGCCGGCCTCGATCTTCGACAGGTCCAGGATGTCGTTGATGAGCTGGAGGAGGTCGGAGCCCGAGCGGTGGATGGTCGTCGCGAACTGCACCTCCTGGTCGGAGAGATGGCCGTCCGGGTTGTCGGAGAGCAGCCGGGCCAGGATCAGCAGCGAGTTCAGCGGGGTGCGCAGCTCGTGGGACATGTTCGCCAGGAACTCGGACTTGTACTGGGAGGACGTGGCCAGCAGGGCGGCCTTCTCCTCCAGTTCGGCGTTGGAGCGCTGCAACTCGCCCTGCTGCTTCTGGAGTTCGTCCGAACGCTCCTGGAGCTGCATGGCCAGGCGCTGGGACTCGCCGAGCAGGGACTCCGTGCGGGAGTTGGCGATGATCGTGTTGATGGCGACGCCGATGGTGTTGACGAACTGGTCGAAGAAGGCCAGGTGCACATCGGAGAAGCGGGAGAACGAGGCGAGTTCGATGACGCCGAGGAGCTTGTCCTCGAAGAGGATCGGGATGATGACGATCGTGGTCGGGGCGGCCTCGCCGAGACCACTGTTGATCTTGATGTAGTCGGGCGGGGCGCCCTCCACCAGGATCCGCTTCTTCTCCCGGGCCGCCTGCGCGACCAGGCCGTGCACGGGCAGCCCGCCGGTCTCCACGGTCGCGTCCTGGGCGGCGCCGTACCCCGCGATGAAGGCCAGGCCCTTGGTGGGAACCGTCGCGCCGTCCTCCTCCGGGTCGGCCAGGTAGAACGCGCCGTACTGGGCGTTCACCAGCGGGGTCAGCTCGCGGAGTATCAGGTCGGCGACCTCCATCAGGTCCCGGTGGCCCTGCATCAGGGCGGCGAGCCGGGCCAGGTTGGACTCCAGCCAGTCCTTCGCGCGGGTCGTCTCGCGCAGGTTGGCCACCATCAGGTTGATGTTGTCCTTCAGCTCGGCGACCTCGCCCTGCGTCTCCACGGTGATCGAGCGGGACATGTCGCCCTGGGCCACCGCGGAGGCGACCTCGGCGATCGCGCGGACCTGGGTGGTGAGGTTGGACGCGAGTTCGTTGACGTTGGTCGTCAGGCGCTTCCAGGTGCCGTAGACGCCCTCGACCCGGGCCTGGCCGCCGAGCCGGCCCTCGCTGCCGACCTCGCGGGCCACGCGGGTGACCTCCGAGGAGAAGGAGGACAGCGTGTCGACCATGGTGTTGATGGTGGTCTTCAGCTCCAGGATCTCGCCGCGCGCGTCCACGTCGATCTTCCGGGACAGATCGCCCTGCGCCACGGCCGTCGCGACCTGGGCGATGTTGCGCACCTGCGAGGTGAGGTTGTCGGCCATGTAGTTGACGTTGTCCGTCAGGTCCCGCCAGACACCGGAGACGCCCAGCACCTGGGCGCGGCCGCCGAGCCGCCCGTCGGTGCCGACCTCGCGGGCCACCCGGGTCACCTCGTCGGCGAAGGCGCGCAGCTGCTCCACCATCGTGTTGACGGTGTCCTTCAGTTCGAGGATCTCGCCGCGCGCGTCGACGGTGATCTTCTTCGACAGGTCGCCGTTGGCGACGGCCGTGGTCACCTGGGCGATGTTGCGGACCTGCGAGGTCAGGTTCAGCGCCATGAAGTTGACGTTGTCGGTGAGGTCCTTCCAGACGCCGGACACGCCCCGCACCTGCGCCTGGCCGCCGAGGTTGCCCTCGGTGCCGACCTCGCGGGCGACGCGGGTCACCTCGTCGGCGAAGGCGGAGAGCTGGTCGACCATCGTGTTGATCGTGGACTTCAGCTCCAGGATCTCGCCCTTGGCCTCCACCGTGATCTTCTTGCCGAGGTCGCCCTGCGCGACGGCCGTGGAGACGAGGGCGATGTTGCGCACCTGGGAGGTGAGGTTGTCGGCCATGAAGTTGACGTTGTCGGTGAGGTCCTTCCAGACGCCGGACACGCCCCGCACCTGGGCCCGGCCGCCGAGGTTGCCCTCGGTGCCGACCTCGCGGGCGACGCGGGTCACCTCGTCGGCGAAGGCGGAGAGCTGGTCGACCATGGTGTTGATGGTCGACTTGAGCTCCAGGATCTCGCCCTGCGCGTCGACCGTGATCTTCTGGGACAGGTCGCCGTTGGCGACGGCCGTGGTCACCTGGGCGATGTTGCGGACCTGCGAGGTCAGGTTCGACGCCATGAAGTTGACGTTGTCGGTGAGGTCCTTCCACACCCCCGACACGCCCCGCACCTGGGCCCGGCCGCCCAACTGGCCCTCGGTGCCGACCTCGCGGGCCACCCGCGTCACCTCGTCGGCGAAGGCGGACAGCTGGTCCACCATGGTGTTCACGGTGAGCTTCAGCTCCAGCAGTTCGCCGGTCGCCTCCACGGTGACCGTGCGGGTCAGGTCGCCGCGCGCCACCGCCGTCGTCACCGCCGCGATGTCCCGCACCTGGGCCGTCAGCCGGGACGCCATCGTGTTGACGGCCTCGGTCACGTCCCGCCAACTGCCCGAAAGGCCCTGCACCTTGGCGCGGCCACCGAGCCGGCCCTCGGTGCCGACCTCGCGCGCCACCCGCGTCACCTCGCCGGTGAACAGGGACAGCTGGTCCACCATCTTGTTCACGGCCCGGCCCAGGTGGCGCAGATCGCCGCGCAACTGCCGTGTCCCGTCGTGCAGATCGACGCGTTGGGTCAGATCGCCGCCCGCCACCGCGTCCAGCACGCGTGTGGCGTTCGCCGCCGGGGCGACCAGGGCGTCGAGCAACTGGTTCACGTCGTCGATCCGGGACGTCCACAGACCCTGACCCGGGCTGGCCGAAAGCCGCTCGTCGAGCCGGCCGTGCCGCACCAGCTCCCGTCTGACGCGCCGCACCTCGAAGGTGAAGTGGACGCTGCGGTCCATGATCTGGTTGTAGACCGCGATGAGTTCGGCCACCATGCCGTGGCCGGTTTCCGGCACTTTGGTGAAGTCGCCGTCCCGGGCCGCCGTCATGGCGGCGAGCAGGGGACGCAGATCGGATGCACGAATCTGACCGTCTTCGTGCCGGTCTTCGACCACAGGAGTAGCACTGTTCTCACTCATGGCGGCCCACTTCGGTAACTCGGCGCTTATGGGCGTGGTCAGTCTGTCACTCTGTCGGCATCGACTGTGGCGTATTCGTACGAACTGCCCGGGGAGCTGTCCATGGGGGCCATTCCGACGCAACGGGAGACCGTCTCCCGTGCCTCAGGAGCGCCTGCACCCGCTTGGGAGACGCCCGTGCCCGTCCAGGAGGGGCCTGCTGCCGGGGGGCCCGTTCGCGAGGGGCCCACGCCGTCCGGGCCCGCCGCCGAGGTGCCCGAGCCGGAGCGCGCGCGGGCGCACGCGACCCTGCCCGGCAGCTCCCTCGCCCCGGGCGCCGCCCGCGCCCTGGTGCGCACGGCCCTGACGGAATGGACCGGACTCGGCCTGCCCGGTGCCGAGTTCCTCACCGACCGCCTGGCCGACGACGCCATGCTCGTCGTCAGCGAACTCGTCACCAATGCCGTCGTGCACGCCGGCACCGACGTCACGATGGAGTGCCGGCTGGAGGGCGACGCCCCTGACACGGCCGCGGTCGTCGTCGAGGTCTCCGACCACCACCCCTCGCGTGCCCCGCGCGGCAGCGAGCCGGAGACCCCGCACGACACCCCCGAGTACGGGCGCGGGCTCCGGCTCGTCGGCGCGCTCTGCGAGGCGTGGGGCGTCACGTACCGCACGGGCCGCAAGACCGTGTGGGCCCGGCTGCCCGCCGGGGGGAGCGCGGCGGGCGACCAGATCGAGGCGTACGCCGGGGAGCACGCGCTGGCGCGCGGCCTGCGGGTGGCGGAGATCCTGGCGCCCGAACCGGGCCCGGACGAGGAGTCGGGGGAGGCTGTCCGGGGCGGGTGCGGAGGTTCCTGGGGCGCGGGTGGGCACGGAGAGTCCTGGGACCCGCTCGCCCCTCGGCGTGGCACAGAGCCGTGGGACACACGGGACGCGAGGCAGACGTGGGCCGGGGACGGCTCACGGGAGACCCCTGACCTGGGGGAGGCCCCCGGCCTGAGGGAGGCCCCTGACCTGGGGGAGGCCCCTGACCTGGGGGAGGCCCTCGGCCCGGGTGAGGCCCTCGGCCCGGGTGAGGCCCCCGACCCGGGTGAGGCCCCCAGCCCGAGGGACACTCGCGACCCACGGGCGGACTCCGACCCAGGGGCGGACCCCGGCCCACGGGCGAACCCCGGCCCACGGGCGGACCCCGGCCCACGGGCGGACCCCGCCCTGCGCGAGGCCTCCGATCTGCGGGACTGGAACGACTTACGGGACTGGCGGGACCGGCACGAGAACCGCGACGGGCGGAACGGCCCCGACGGAGCCTGGCTCGGGCGCGGCGCCCTGTCGTTCCTCGCCGAGGCCTCCGACCTGCTCGCCGGACAGCTCGACGAGGACCTCGTCGCGGCCCTCGCCGGACAGCTGATCGTGCCCCGGCTGGCCGACTGGTGCGCGGTGTGGCTGGAGGACGAGGCCACCGCCGGAGGCTGGGGCGGCGGAGCCGGTGCGGGCGGGCCGCGCCTCGCCCGGGTCTGGCACGGCAGCGAGAACCGCATCGAGGAACTGCGCCGCGCCCTGGAGAAGGACCCGCCGCAGCCCTTCGACCCGCTGGGGGCGTCCCCGTTCGAACGCGGCCGGGACCAGGGCGGGTCCGGGCCCGTCGACTGTCCCTGGCCCGGCGAGGCGCTCGGGGACACCGAACCCGGCTCGGCCCTCGCCTACCGTCTGGTCGCCGGGGGACGGCCGCTCGGCACCCTGGTCATCGGGCGGTCCGGTCCGGCCGGTTTCCCCGACGAGATCACCGGCCTCGTGGAGGACCTCAGCCGCCGGGTGGCCCTGGCCATCGGCGCCGCCCGCCAGTACGCCCGGCAGGCCACCATCAGCGCCGTGCTCCAGCGCGGACTGCTGCCCGGCGCCGTGGCGGAGATCCCCGGTGTACGCAGCGCGCTCGTCTACGAGCCCTACGACAAGGGCGGTCCCAGCGGCGACTTCTACGACCTGTTCCCGGCCGGCGACGGCCGCTGGTGCTTCGCCGTCGGCGACGTCCAGGGCAAGGGCCCCGAGGCGGCCGTCGTGATCGGCCTGGCCCGGCCCTGGCTGCGGCTGCTGGCCCGCGAGGGCTACCGGGTCGCCGACGTCCTCGACCGCCTCAACCAGCTCCTGCTCGACGACGCCACGGAGGCCGCCGACGCCGCGGCCCGGGCGCTGGTCGCCGCGGGCGCGCGACCGACACTGCCGGGCGACGGCCCCCAGACCCGCTTCCTGTCCCTGCTCTACGGCGAGCTCGTGCCCTTCGAGGGCGGCGTCCGCTGCACCGTCGCCTCCGCCGGGCACCCGCTGCCCCTGCTGCTGGGGGCGGGCGGCGAGGTGCACACGGTGGCGCAGCCTCAGACCCTCCTCGGCGTGGTCGAGGACGCCACGTACACCAGCGACACCTTCGAGCTGCGGTCCGGCGACACCCTGCTGTGCGTCACCGACGGCGTGACCGAGCGCCGCTCGGGCTCGCGCCAGTTCGACGACGGGGACGGGCTCGCGACGGCGCTGGCCGGGTGCGCCGGCCTGGACGCGGAGCTGATAGCCGAGCGGATCAAACGGCTCGTGCACGAGTTCGGGGCCCGGCCCCCGGCGGACGATCTGGCGCTGCTGGTGCTCCAGGCGGACTGACCGCCCGGGTGCTGGACAATGGAGGGCATGCCTTCCGCACTCCCCGACGGCGAGCCCGTCCCCGACGACGGGGCGCTGCCCGCGTCCGCCCTCGCCGGGGCCGCCGACCGTCCGCTCGGGTTCTACCTGCACGTCCCGTACTGCGCGACCCGCTGCGGCTACTGCGACTTCAACACGTACACGGCGACGGAGCTGCGCTCCAGCGGCGGCGTGCTGGCCTCCCGCGACAACTACGCCGAGACGCTCACCGACGAGATCCGGCTGGCGCGCAAGGTGCTGGGGGACGACCCGCGGCCGGTGCGGACGGTGTTCGTGGGCGGTGGCACGCCCACCCTGCTGGACGCCGGTGACCTGGTACGGATGCTGCGGGCCGTGCGGGACGAGTTCGGTCTGGCGGAGGACGCCGAGGTCACGACGGAGGCGAACCCGGAGTCGGTGGACCCGGCGTATCTGGAGACCCTGCGCGAGGGCGGGTTCAACCGGATCTCCTTCGGGATGCAGAGCGCGCGGCAGCACGTGCTGAAGATCCTGGACCGCACGCACACGCCGGGGCGGCCCGAGGCCTGTGTGGCGGAGGCCCGGGCGGCCGGGTTCGACCATGTGAACCTCGACCTGATCTACGGCACCCCGGGGGAGTCCGACGACGACTGGCGGGCCTCGCTGGACGCGGTGCTGGGCGCCGGGCCGGACCATGTCAGCGCGTACGCCCTGATCGTCGAGGAGGGGACGCAGCTGGCCCGTCGGATCCGCCGGGGGGAGGTGCCGATGACCGACGACGACGTCCACGCCGACCGGTACCTGATCGCGGACGAGGTGCTCTCCGGCGCGGGCTTCGAGTGGTACGAGGTGTCGAACTGGGCGACCTCGGCGGCGGGGCGGTGTCTGCACAACGAGCTGTACTGGCGGGGAGCCGACTGGTGGGGGGCCGGGCCCGGGGCGCACAGTCACGTGGGCGGGGTGCGGTGGTGGAACGTGAAGCATCCGGGGGCGTACGCGGCCGCGCTGGCTTCGGGGAGGTCGCCCGGGGCCGGGCGTGAGGTGCTGAGCGAGGAGGACCGGCGCGTCGAGCGGATTCTGCTGGAGCTGCGGCTGCGGGAGGGGGTGCCGTTGTCGCTGCTGCGGGAGGAGGGGCTGGCTGCCTCGCGCAGGGCGTTGGCGGACGGACTGCTTCAGGAGGCTTCGTACGAGGAAGGGCGGGCCGTGCTCACGTTGCGGGGGCGGTTGCTGGCCGACGGGGTTGTCCGGGACCTCGTGGACTGAGGTGCTCGGCGTGAGGGCTGGGGGCGGGGCGTTTCGCAGCCCGGCGTAGCGGGGTGCCGCTGCGCCCACCCGTGCCGCCCTTGGCGGCACGCATGCCCGCAGCCAGGGGCGGCGCGCATGTCCGAGGTCAGGGGGCCGTCACGAAGTCGATCAGTTCTTCCACTCTGCCCAGCAGTTCCGGCTCCAGGTCCTTGTACGAGTGGACGCCCGACAGGATCCGCTGCCAGGCCGCCCCCGTGTTCTCCGGCCAGCCCAGTGCCCTGCACACGCCCGTCTTCCAGTCCTGGCCTCGGGGAATCCGCGGCCATGCCTCGATGCCCAGGGACGACGGTTTCACCGCCTCCCAGATGTCGATGTACGGGTGGCCGACGACCAGGGCGTGTTCGCTCGTCACCGACTGGGCGATGCGCCACTCCTTCGAGCCCGGTACCAGGTGGTCCACCAGGATGCCCAGCCGTGCGTCCGGGCCGGGGGCGAACTCGGAGACGATCGACGGCAGGTCGTCGACGCCCTCCAGGTACTCCACCACCACGCCCTCGATGCGCAGGTCGTCGCCCCACACCTTCTCGACCAGCTCGGCGTCGTGGCGGCCCTCGACGTAGATGCGGCCGGCGCGGGCCACCCGGGCGCGTGCGCCGGGGACGGCGACCGATCCCGAGGCCGTGCGGGTGGGACGTGCCGGGCCGCCCGGGGTGGGGCGGACGAGGGTCACCACCCTGCCCTCCAGCAGGAAGCCGCGCGGCTCCAGCGGGAACACCCGGTGCTTGCCGAAGCGGTCCTCCAGCGTCACCGTGCCCGCCTCGCAGCGGATCACCGCACCGCAGAACCCGGTCCCCGGCTCCTCCACGACCAGGCCCGGCTCCGCCGCGACCTCGGGCACCGGCTTCGGCTTCTTCCACGGCGGGGTCAGATCGGCGGAGTACTGGCGCATTCGGATGACGATAGGAGAAGGCGGGCGGCGATCACCGCGACACGCCGAACCGCGCCGCCAGCGCGTCCCGTTGCGCCCGCACGAACGCCGCGTCCACCACCGCTCCGTGACCGGGCACGTACACCGCGTCCTCGCCGCCCAGGCCGAGCAGCCGGTCCAGGGCGGCAGGCCACTGCGCCGGCAGCGCGTCCGGGCCGGCCTGCGGCTCGCCGGACTCCTCGACCAGGTCGCCGCAGAACACCACCTCCGGATCGCCGGGCACCAGCACCGCGAGGTCGTGCGCGGTGTGGCCCGGGCCGACGTTCGCCAGCAGCACCTGCCGGCCGCCGCCCAGGTCGAGGGTCCACTCGCCGGAGACCAGGTGGCCGGGCACGACCAGCCGCTGTGCCGCCTCCTGGGCCGCAGGCGCCGCCAGGCCCTGGCGCACCCCGTCCTCGCGCAGTTCCTCACGGTCCCGTGTCCGCGACAGCAGTGCGTCCACGCCCACCGCGCCGAACACCTCGGTGTCCGGGAGCGCCGCTGTGCCGAAGACATGGTCGAAGTGCGGGTGGGTCAGCGCGATATGTGTCACACGATGACCGGTGAGCGCTCGCGCCTGCGCGCCCAGTTTCGCGCCCTCGGCAAGGCTCGATCCGGAGTCGATCATGAGGACCGCCCCCTCGCCCGCGACCAGCCCGATCGTGCAGTCCCACACCGGCAGCCGACACCGCCCCACCCCGGCGGCCACGCGCTCCCACCCGAGGTCTTCCCAAGTCACCGTCATACGGCGACGCTAGCGGTGGGCCCCGCTCGGGGCACGGCGCCGCACGACCAGCCTTGCCGGGGGTGTACCCCACCGCCGTACACTGGGCCGGGGAATGCTGGCACTCGCACGCGCAGAGTGCCAGGCCGGACCGGCAGGGCAAGCAGACGGAGACATCTGGAGGTGTGCGCGATGCTCAGTGAACGCAGGCTTCAGGTGCTGCGCGCCATCGTCCAGGACTACGTCGGCACCGAGGAGCCGGTGGGCTCCAAGGCCCTCACCGAGCGGCACAACCTCGGCGTCTCCCCGGCCACCGTCCGCAACGACATGGCGGCCCTCGAGGACGAGGGGTACATCGCCCAGCCGCACACCAGTGCCGGGCGCATCCCCACCGACAAGGGCTACCGGCTGTTCGTCGACAAGCTCGCCGGCGTCAAGCCGATGACCGCGCCCGAGCGGCGCGCGATCCAGAACTTCCTCGAGGGCGCGGTCGACCTCGACGACGTCGTGGCGCGTACGGTACGGCTGCTCGCGCAGCTCACGCGTCAGGTCGCCGTCGTGCAGTACCCGTCGCTGACCCGTTCGACCGTGCGGCACGTGGAGTTGCTCTCCCTCGCGCCCGCGCGGGTGATGCTCGTGCTGATCACGGACACCGGGCGGGTCGAGCAGCGCGTGGTCGACTGCCCGGCGCCCTTCGGTGACGCCTCGCTCGCGGATCTGCGCGCGCGCCTCAACAGCCGTGTGGCGAACCGCCGTTTCGCGGATGTGCCGAGTCTGGTGGAGGATCTCCCCGAGGCGTTCGAGCTCGAGGACCGGGGTACGGTCTCCACGGTGCTCTCCGCGCTTCTGGAAACCCTCGTCGAGGAGAACGAGGAGCGGCTGATGATCGGCGGCACCGCCAATCTGACCCGCTTCGGTCATGACTTCCCCCTCACGATCCGGCCGGTGCTGGAGGCGCTCGAGGAGCAGGTCGTGCTCCTCAAGCTGCTCGGCGAGGCGAAGGATCCGGGCGTGACCGTACGGATCGGTCACGAGAACGCCCACGAAGGACTCAACTCCACGTCCGTCGTGTCGGTCGGCTACGGTTCGGGCGGCGAGGCAGTCGCCAAGCTCGGCGTGGTCGGACCGACCCGCATGGACTACCCGGGAACGATGGGAGCGGTACGCGCAGTGGCACGGTACGTCGGACAGATCCTGGCGGAGTCGTAGTGGCCACGGACTACTACGCCGTACTCGGCGTGCGCCGCGACGCGTCGCAGGAAGAGATCAAGAAGGCCTTCCGGCGGCTCGCGCGCGAGCTGCACCCGGACGTCAACCCCGATCCGAAGACCCAGGAGCGGTTCAAGGAGATCAACGCCGCCTACGAGGTGCTGTCGGACCCGCAGAAGAAGCAGGTCTACGACCTCGGCGGCGACCCGCTCTCGCAGGCCGGCGGCGGTGGCGCGGGCGGCTTCGGAGCCGGTGGCTTCGGGAACTTCTCGGACATCATGGACGCCTTCTTCGGCACGGCGTCGCAGCGCGGACCGCGCTCGCGCACCCGCCGGGGCCAGGACGCCATGATCCGTATCGAGGTCGAGCTCGACGAGGCGGCCTTCGGCACAACCAAGGACATCCAGGTCGACACGGCCGTCGTCTGCAACACCTGCAACGGCGAGGGCGCGGCGCCGGGCACCTCCGCCCAGACGTGCGACATGTGCCGCGGCCGCGGTGAGGTCTCGCAGGTGACCCGGTCCTTCCTGGGCCAGGTCATGACCTCCCGCCCCTGCCCCCAGTGCCAGGGCTTCGGCACGGTCGTCCCGACCCCGTGCCCGGAGTGCGCGGGCGACGGCCGGGTCCGCTCCCGCCGCACGCTCACGGTCAAGATCCCGGCCGGTGTCGACAACGGCACGCGCATCCAGCTCGCCGGCGAGGGCGAGGTCGGCCCCGGCGGCGGTCCCGCCGGTGACCTCTACGTCGAGATCCACGAGCTGCCGCACAGCACGTTCCAGCGGCGCGGCGACGACCTGCACTGCACGGTGACGATCCCCATGACGGCGGCGGCCCTCGGCACCAAGGTGCCGCTGGAGACGCTCGACGGCATGGAGGAGGTCGACATCCGCCCGGGCACCCAGTCCGGCCAGTCGATCCCGCTGCACGGCCGGGGCGTCACGCACCTGCGCGGCGGCGGACGCGGCGACCTCATCGTCCACGTCGAGGTCCAGACCCCGACCAAGCTCGACCCCGAGCAGGAGCGCCTGCTGCGCGAGCTGTCCAAGCTGCGGGGCGAGGAGCGACCGACGGGGCAGTTCCAGCCTGGGCAGCAGGGGCTGTTCTCGCGGTTGAAGGATGCGTTCAACGGGCGCTGACGCGGGCGGTTGGACTGTTGCCTGGGGTCCGGGGATTGTCCCCGGGCAGGCACAGTCAGCCCGGGCAGCAGGGGCTGTTCTCGCGGTTGAAGGATGCGTTCAACGGGCGCTGAGCGGCGCCTGTGACGGGTGCCGGTGGGGTGCCTCCCGGGTGACCGGAGGCGCTTGTTCCTCTGGTCTATGCCAGTGGGCAGGCCGGTTTAGGGGTTGTCCGGAGGACGTGACAACATGCCGTCATGTCCTCCGCACTGACCGATCTCTTCCCCCACCCGATCGTGCAGGCCCCCATGGCGGGCGGCGTCTCCGTACCGAAGCTGGCCGCCGCCGTGTGCGAAGCGGGCGGGCTGGGATTCCTCGCCGCCGGCTACAAGACCGCCGACGGGATGTACCAGGAGATCAAGCAGCTCCGGAGCCTCACCGGCAGGCCCTTCGGCGTCAACGTCTTCATGCCGCAGCCGGAGTACCCCGGTGCAAGCACCGGCTCCACCGGAGCGGCCGGCGCCGCGCTCCCTTATGCCGCCGCCGTCGACGTCTACGCCCATCAGCTGGCCGGCGAGGCCACCTGGTACGAGGCCGAGCTCGGCGACGCGGACAGCGGACGTGACGACGGCTTCGAGGCCAAACTCGTGGTGCTGCGCGACAACCCGGTACCGGTCGTGTCGTTCCACTTCGGCGTGCCGAGCCGGGAGGTCGTCGACGCGCTGCACCGCGTCGGCACCTTCGTCCTGGCCACCGCGACCACCCCCGACGAGGCCCGGGCCGTGGAGCGGGCAGGCGCGGACGGGGTCATCGCCCAGGGCGTCGAGGCCGGCGGTCATCAGGGCACGCACCGGGACATCCCCGAGACGGACGGCTCCGGTCTCGGACTGCTGTCGCTGATCGCCCAGGTCCGCGAGGCCGTGAGCATCCCGATCGTCGCCGCCGGCGGCATCATGCGCGGCGGCCAGATCGCCGCTGTCCTCGCCGCGGGCGCGAGCGCGGCCCAGCTGGGCACCGCCTTCCTCGCCACGGCCGAGTCGGGGGCGCACGCCCTGCACAAGCAGGCGCTGACCAACCCCCTGTTCGTGCGCACGGAGTTGACCCGGGCGTTCTCCGGGCGGCCCGCGCGCGGCCTCGTCAACCGGTTCCTGCGGGAACACGGCCCGTACGCGCCCGCCGCCTACCCCGAGATCCACCACCTCACCGCGCCGCTGCGCAAGGCCGCCGCCAAGGCCGGCGACGCGCAGGGCATGGCGCTGTGGGCCGGGCAGGGGCACCGGATGGCGCGGGACCTGCCCGCCGGGCAGCTGGTGGAGGTGCTGGCCGGGGAACTGGCCGCCGCCCGGGCGTCGTTGACGAGCGGGGGCGCGCTGTGACCGCGCCGGTGTTCGTGGCCGAGGACTTCACCGCGGGCGGTGACGGCCGGTACGTCCTGGACGGGCCGGAGGGGCGGCACGCCGTCTCCGTGAAGCGGCTGCGCGCCGGTGAGGACGTCGTCCTCACGGACGGGGCCGGCCGCTGGGCGGACTGCGTCGTGCTCGACACGGAGGGCAAGGACCGGCTGGTCCTCCGGCTGGAGGCGGTGCACGAGGAGCCCGCGGAGCAGCCCCGGGTCACCGTCGTCCAGGCACTGCCCAAGGGCGACCGGGGAGAGCTCGCCGTCGAGACGATGACCGAGGTCGGCGTCGACGCGATCGTCCCCTGGGCGGCGGCGCGCTGCATCACGCAGTGGAAGGGCGAGCGCGGGGCGAAGGCGCTGGGCAAGTGGCGGGCGACGGCCCGGGAGGCCGGCAAGCAGTCCCGCCGGGTGCGCTTCCCCGAGGTCGCCGAGGCGGCCACGAGCCGGCAGGTCGCCGCCCTGCTGGCCGGAGCGGAGTTCGCCGCCGTGCTGCACGAGAGCGGGGACACCCCCCTGGCCACCGCCGAGCTGCCGGCCACCGGCGAGATCGTGCTGGTCGTGGGGCCCGAGGGGGGCGTGGCGCCGGAGGAGCTGGCGCTGTTCGAGGAGGCGGGGGCGAAGGCCTACCGTCTCGGACGCAGTGTGCTGCGCACCTCGACCGCCGGGACGGCCGCCGCGGCCGTACTCCTGGCCCGCACCGGACGCTGGTCCTGATCCCTTGAGGGCGACGAACCGGGGTGACACGGTGCTGCGCGGCCCCGTGCCCATGACGGACCGTACGCGGGTGACGCATCTCAAGGACGCCGAGGGCGACTTGGTGGAGTTTCAGGAGTGGCTGCCGCCGCGCGGCTGACGCCTTTGCGCCCTACCGCGCGGCCCCCGACAGTGGCAGGCTCCCCTCCATGGGGGCTTCGAGGAGTCATCGGTGGGTGCCGCGCGGGCGGCGCGCCGCGCTCGCGGCGACGTTCGCCGTGGTGGCGGTGGGCGGCGCCGTCGCCTGCGAACCGGGCAGCGTCAGCGCCGCGTCCGTCGCGTACACCACCGACGAGACCGTGACCAAGGAACTCAACCGGCAGAAGGCGGGGGTGCGATGGCTCACCTGCACCGCCTCCTACGGGCAGAACGGCGGCACGTCGTCGCCCTCGGCGCGTGAGCGGACCGTCGCCACCGTCGACTGCGAGGGCGAGACCGACGACGGCAAGGACATCACCGTCGACGGCAAGGTCACCCACGCGGTGGACGGCGCCTGCGTACGCGGGAACATCACCGCCAAGGTGGACGGCAAGGTGTGGTTCCAGGTCGACGGCCTCGGCGACTGCAACTCCAGCACCCCGCCCCCCGTCGGCGGGCCGGCGAACGGACAGCCCGGGCCGACCGTCACGGTGACCGTCACCCAGACCATCTGGTGCGAGCGGTACCCGGACTGCCGCCCTGTCGAGGGCAAGTGATCCGAACCCTGTCCGTGCGGCGGCGTCCCTGCATAGGGTGATCAGGTGACATCGCCTGCTTACCTCCGGTTCCCCCATGTGCACGGCGACCTGGTCGCCTTCACCGCCGAGGACGACGTGTGGCTCGCTCCACTCGACGGCGGCCGGGCCTGGCGGGTCAGCGCCGACAACATGCCGGTGACCCAGCCCCGCATCTCGCCCGACGGCACCACCGTCGCCTGGACCTCCGGCCGGGACGGCGCCCCCGAGGTGTTCATCGCCCCGGTCGACGGCGGCCCCGCCAAGCGGCTGACGTACTGGGGGAGTCCCAAGACGCAGGTGCGCGGCTGGACCCCGGACGGCGAGGTGCTGGCGATCAGCGCCCACGGGGAGGCCAGCCTGCGCCGCACCTGGGCGCGTGCGGTCCCGCTGGACGGCGGCCCGGCCACCACCCTGCCGTACGGGCCGGTCGGCGACGTCGCCCACGGCCCGCACACGGTGCTGCTGTCGGCGCCCATGGGGCGCGAGGCGGCCTGGTGGAAGCGGTACCGCGGCGGCACGGCGGGCAAGCTGTGGATCGACCGCGAGGACGACGGCGAGTTCGTGCGGCTGCACGAGGACATCGACGGCAACCTCGAACACCCGCTGTGGGTGGGGGACCGGATCGGTTTCCTCTCCGACCACGAGGGCACCGGAGCGCTCTACTCCTCCCTCGCCGACGGGTCCGACCTGCGCCGCCACACCCCCCTCGACGGCTTCTACGCCCGGCACGCCGCGACCGACGGCACCCGCGTCGTCTACTCCAGCGCCGGTGAGCTGTGGATCCTGGACGACCTGGACGGGGCCGAGCCGCGGCGGCTGGAGGTGCGGCTGGGCGGACAGCGCGTCGATCTCCAGCCGTTCCCGGTGAACGCCTCCCGCTGGTTCGGCTCGGCCTCCCCGGACCACACCGCACGCGGCAGCGCGGTCGCCGTACGCGGCTCCGTGCACTGGGTCACCCACCGCTCCGGCCCGGCCCGGGCGCTGGCCGCGACCCCGGGCGTACGGGCCCGGCTGCCGCGGACGTTCCGCGCGGACGGCGAGCAGTGGGTGGTGTGGGTGACCGACGCCGAGGGCGACGACGCCCTGGAGTTCGCGCCCGCCACCGGACTCGCCCCGGGCGCGACCCCCCGCCGCATCGCCGCCGGGCAGCTCGGCCGGGTGCTGGACCTCGCCATGGCGCCCGACGGCAGCCGCGCGGCCGTGTCCTGCCACGACGGACGCCTGCTGCTGGTGGAGCGGGAGACGGGCGAGGTGCGCGAGGTCGACCGCAGCGCGGACGGCGACGTGTCGGGCCTGGTCTTCTCACCCGACTCGTCCTGGCTGGCCTGGTCCCACCCCGGCCCCCGGCCCCTGTGCCAGCTGAAACTCGCCAACACCACCGACCTGTCGGTCACCGAGGCCACCCCGCTGCGCTTCCAGGACTACGCGCCCGCCTTCACGATGGACGGCAAGCACCTCGCGTTCCTGTCGACCCGCTCCTTCGACCCGGTCTACGACGAGCACGTCTTCGACCTCGCGTTCGTGGTGGGCGCCCGGCCGCACCTGATCACCCTCGCGGCCACCACGCCCTCCCCGTTCGGGCCGCAGCGGCACGGCCGGTCCTTCGAGACGCCCGACCGGGAGGAGACCCCCGACAGCGAGGGCACCCCCACCACCCGCATCGACCTCGAAGGCCTCGCCGACCGCATCGTGCCCTTCCCGGTCGAGGCCGCCCGGTACACCAACCTGCGGGCCGCGAAGGACGGCGTCCTGTGGCTGCGCCACCCGGTCGCCGGTGTGCTCGGCGCGTCCCGGGCCACCCCGGACGACCCCGACCCCAAGTCCGAGCTGGAGCGCTACGACCTCGCCCAGCAGCGTCTGGAGCATCTCGCCGTGGACGCCGACCACTTCGCGGTCAGCGGCGACGGCAAGCGGGTACTGCTGTGGACCGACGGACGGCTGAAGGTCGTCCCCAGCGACCGGCGCGCCTCCGGCGACGACGACAGCGACTCCAACATCACCGTCGACCTGGGCCGCGTGCGCCAGTTCGTCGACCCGGCGGCCGAGTGGCGCCAGATGTTCGAGGAGAACGGCCGCATCATGCGCGACCACTTCTGGCGGCCCGACATGAGCGGCGTCGACTGGGACGGCGTCCTCGACCGCTACCGCCCCGTCGTGGAGCGGCTCGCCACCCACGACGACCTGGTCGACCTGCTGTGGGAGGTCCAGGGCGAACTGGGCACCTCGCACGCCTACGTCATCCCGCGCGGCGGCCACGGCCACGGCCCCCGCCAGGGACTGCTCGGCGCGGACATCTCCCGTCACGAGGACGGCAGTTGGCGCGTCGACCGGATCCTGCCCTCCGAGACGTCCGACCCGGACGCCCGCAGCCCGCTGGCCGCGCCGGGCGTGGCGGTGCGTCCCGGGGACGCCATCGTCGCGGTCGCCGGGCAGCCGGTCGACCCGGTTCTCGGCCCCGGCCCGCTGCTGGTCGGCACCGCGAACAAGCCGGTGGAGCTGACCGTCTCCCCGTCGGGCGGCGGCGACCCCCGGCACGCCGTCGTCGTCCCGGTCGCCGACGAGGAACCCCTGCGCTACCACGCCTGGGTCGCCGACCGGCGCGCCTACGTCCACGAGAAGTCCGGCGGCCGCCTCGGCTACCTCCACGTCCCCGACATGCAGGCCCCCGGCTGGGCCCAGATCCACCGCGACCTGCGCGTCGAGGTCGCCCGCGAGGGCCTGGTCGTCGACGTCCGCGAGAACCGCGGCGGTCACACCTCCCAGCTGGTCGTCGAGAAGCTGGCCCGCCGCATCGTCGGCTGGGCCGTCCCGCGCGGCATGCGCCCCTACAGCTACCCGGAGGACGCCCCGCGCGGCCCCGTCGTGGCCGTCGCCAACGAGTTCTCCGGCTCCGACGGCGACATCGTCAACGCGGCGATCAAGGCCCTGGGCCTCGGCCCGGTCGTCGGCACCCGCACCTGGGGCGGCGTCATCGGCATCGACAGCCGCTACCGCCTGGTCGACGGCACCCTGGTCACCCAGCCCAAGTACGCCTTCTGGCTGGAGGGCTACGCATGGGGAGTGGAGAACCACGGCGTGGACCCGGACGTGGAGGTCGTGCAACGCCCGCAGGACCACGCCGCGGGGAGGGACCCCCAACTGGACGAGGCCATCAGGCTGGCGTTGGAGGCCCTGGAGTCCAGTCCGGCGAAGACGCCCCCGGCTGTGCCAACCCTCTAGGGGCGCGGGGCTGCATCGAATGTGCGGCTCCGCCGCGTGGGCGCGACCAGCCCGAACGCACCCGCACCCGACGACGATACGATGCCGTCGGCACCACAACGCCCGAACTTCGGAGGTAACCGCATGGCCGGGGAACCCCAGGACGACTGCCTGTTCTGCAAGATCGTCGCCGGCACCATCCCGGCGACCATCGTGCGGGAGACGGAGACGACCGTCGCGTTCCGCGACATCAACCCCCAGGCTCCCATCCACGTCCTGATCATCCCCAAGGCGCACTACGAGAACGCCGCCGCCCTCGCCGCCGCCGACCCGGCCCTGACCGCCGACGTGGTCCGCGAGGCCCAGGCCGTGGCGGACGAGGAGAAGCTCGACAGCTACCGCCTCGTCTTCAACACCGGCAGCGGCGCCGGCCAGACGGTCTGGCACGTGCACGGCCACCTGCTCGGCGGCCGCGGCCTCGAATGGCCCCCCGGGTAGTCCGCCTTGTCCGTACGTGAACTCGTGGTCCTCGGCACCGCCAGCCAGGTCCCGACCCGGCACCGCAACCACAACGGCTACCTGCTGCGGTGGGACGGCGAGGGCATCCTGTTCGATCCCGGCGAGGGCACGCAGCGTCAGATGCTGCGCGCCGGGGTCGCCGCGCACGACCTGAACCGGATCTGCGTCACGCACTTCCACGGCGACCACTCGCTGGGCCTGGCCGGTGTGATCCAGCGCATCAACCTCGACAAGGTCCCGCACGAGATCACCGCCCACTACCCGCGCTCCGGGCAGCGCTTCTTCGACCGGCTCCGGTACGCCACCGCCTACCGCGAGACCGTCGGCGTCACCGAGGCCCCGGTCGCCGCGGACGGGCCCCTCGCCCGCACGGACGGGTACACGCTCGAAGCGCGGAAGCTGTCGCACCCGGTGGAGTCGTACGGCTACCGGATCGTCGAGCCCGACGGCCGCCGCATGCTGCCCGAGCGGCTCGCCGCGCACGGCATCAAGGGTCCGGACGTGGGCCGGATCCAGCGTGAGGGAGCGCTCGGCGGGGTCTCGCTGGACGACGTCAGCGAGACGCGGCGCGGGCAGCGGTTCGCGTTCGTCATGGACACCCGGCTCTGCGACGGCGTGCACGCGCTCGCCGAGGGCTGCGACATGCTCGTCATCGAGTCGACCTTCCTCGACGAGGACGAGGAACTCGCCGTCGAGCACGGCCACCTGACGGCCGCTCAGGCAGCGCGCGTGGCCCGGGACGGCGGCGTGCGGCACCTGGTGCTGACCCACTTCAGCCAGCGTTACACGGATGCGGACGAGTTCGAGCGGCAGGCCCGGGCCGCCGGGTACGAGGGTGAGCTGACCGTGGCCCACGATCTACTGAGGGTGCCGGTTCCGAAGCGTCGGTGAAACAGCCGTACGATGAATTGATGCCCCTCCCCAAAGCCGAACTGCACCTTCACATCGAAGGCACCCTGGAACCGGAGCTCGCCTTCGAGCTCGCCGCGCGCAACGGCGTCACCCTGCCGTACGCCGACACCGACGAGCTGCGCGAGGCCTACCGGTTCGAGGACCTGCAGTCCTTCCTGAACCTGTACTACGAGCTCATGGCCGTCCTGCGCACCGAGCGGGACTTCGAGGACCTGGCGAACGCCTATCTCGCCCGGGCCGCCGCGCAGGGCGTGCGGCACGCGGAGATCTTCTTCGACCCGCAGGCCCACACCGGCCGCGGCCTGGACATCGGCACGGTCGTCGAGGGGCTGTGGCGGGCGCTGGGCGGCAGCGAGGCCAACCACGGCGTCTCGACCCGGCTGATCCTGTGCTTCCTGCGCGACGAGCCCGCCGAATCGGCCCTGGCCACGCTGGACGCGGCCAAGCCCTACCTGGACCGGATCACCGGCGTCGGCCTCGACTCCGCCGAGGTCGGGCACCCGCCGGTGAAGTTCCGCGAGGTCTACGAGGCCGCCGCCGCGCTCGGTCTGCGCAGGGTCGCCCACGCCGGTGAGGAGGGCCCGCCGGAGTACATCACCGAGGCGCTGGACGTCCTCGGCGTGGAGCGGGTCGACCACGGGCTGCGCTGCGTCGAGGACCCGGCGCTGGTGGAGCGGCTGGTGCGCGACCGGGTGCCGCTGACCCTGTGCCCGCTGTCCAACGTCCGGCTGCGCACGGTCGACACCCTCGCCGACCACCCGCTGCCCGCGATGCTGGACGCCGGCCTGATGTGCACGGTCAACTCCGACGACCCGGCCTACTTCGGTGGCTACGCCGGTGACAACTTCGACGCCGTGCGCACCACCCTCGGCCTCACCGAGGAACGGCTGCGCGAGCTCGCCCGCAACTCCTTCCTCGCCTCCTTCCTGGAGGACGACGAGGAGCTGCGGGCCCGCTACCTGGCCGAGGTGGAGGCCTACACCTTCGGGTAGCTCCGGGACCGGCCGGCTCCGGGCGGGTCTCAGAAGACCTCCGACCCCGCCTTGCCGTAGGCACGCTGGGCGGGGACGGCCGGGGTCTCGACGGGGATCTCCACCACCGGCTGCTCCGGGGCGCCGATCTCGGGGACCGCGCCGGTGGGCGTGCCCGTGGCGGCGGCGACCAGGGCGGCCGGGTGCCCGCCGCGGCGGCGGATCGCGCCGGGCAGCAGCGGACGTCCGCCGGTGTGCAGGGCGACGGCGGTCATCGGCAGGGCGATCACGAGCAGGCCCGCGCCGAGGACCGCGCCCATGGCCGGGAAACCGGCCTGCGCCGACAGCACGCTCCCGGTCAGCGGCCCGGCGGCGGTGCCCAGCGAGGACGCCGAGCCGACCAGCACCGCCCAGCGGCCGCGCGGGTCGAGCGAGGCGGCGAGGCCGATGAGGTACGACAGCACCACCGGGTAGAGCGTGTTCCAGGCGATCTCGCCGGCCGCGAAGCTCCCCAGGTCGGTCGCGGAGGCACTGAGCGCGATGCAGGCGGCGATGAGCACGGTGCCGCCGCCGATGGGTATCGCGCGTCCGAGCCGGGCCCCGAGCGCGCCGGCCGCGAGGACCCCGGCCAGGCCGGCGCCGAGGCCGAGCGCGAAGACGACACCGACGGTGGCCTCGCCGAGGTGCACCTGTTCGAGGCCGATCCGGCCGCTCACGCCCCACAGCGAGTTCTGGGCGAGCGACCAGCACACCATGGCGGCGGCCAGCAGCAGTCCCGAACGGGCGTGCGGCAGCCGGGCGTTGTCGTGCCGGGTGGGCGCGACGGGGGCGCCGACGGGCAGCCGGCCGGTGAGCGGCCAGACCATGAGCGCGGTGAGGGCGATCGCGGCCAGCGGCAGACCGTGCCCCGGGCCGAGGTGCGGCACCGTCAGATACACGGCGCCCGCGAGGGCGGAGACGCTGAGCAGCCCGGCCGTGGAAGCCCGGTGCGGATCGCGCTCACCGGCGATGAGGGTGGCCGCGACGGTGGTGGCCGTGCCGGAGCCGAACCCGCCGACGATCGCGCCGGCGACGACGGCGGGGACCGAGGTGGTCAGGGCGGCACCGCCGTAGCCCAGCAGGGCCAGGGCGAGGCCGAGCCGGGCGAGGGTGCGGGCCCCGGCCCGTTCGACCCGGGAGGCCAGGGTGAACCCGGCGGCGGCCGAACTCAGCAGCAGGGCACTGCCGACGGCTCCGGCCTGCGTGGCGGAGAGCGGAAGGTCCGAATCGAGCCTGCCCACGGTGGTGGGCAGCAGATACGGAGCGAGGTACCCGGCCGTGAAAAGGGCGACGAGGGGCCAGGGAGTGGTGCGGGGGGCGAACACGGGCGTTCCCAGGGCATGCGAAAGGAGCGGGGAAAAAGGGGGAGGGGCGACGACCGTCGACGGACAGGAACGCGCGAGCAATTTGTATCAAGCACGTAGTCACCCACGGGAGCCCGGGGTGTGTGATCTGGAGCACGTTGCGTTTGGGGTGGTGAAGCCCGGGTAAATGAGCGCCATTCCCCGGGTGGCCAGCGTATTTCCGCCATCGCCGACGGGTGCCGCCGGCCGACGATGGCGCGGCCGCACGGGTGGTTGACGTTCTCATGGCCGACCAGCATTCTCATATGTGGATTGCAACTGTGGATTGCACCTCTATGAGGAGACGGACTTCGTGGACCTCGCCATCACCGACGTACGCCTGACGCCGATCCTGGTCGCCGACCCGCCGCTGCTGAACACACAGGGTGTGCACCAGCCGTACACTCCCCGGCTGATCGTCGAGGTCGTCACCGCCGACGGCGTCACCGGCGTGGGGGAGACCTACGGCGACGCCAAGTACCTCGAACTGGCCGTGCCGTTCGCCGAGCGGCTGAAGGGACGCCGGGTCAGCGATCTGAACGGCCTGCTCACGGTCGCCGACCAGGTCGCGGTGGACGCCTCCCGCGTCGAGAACGCCGTCGACGTCGGCGGGCTGCGCGGTGTCCAGACCGCCGACAAACTGCGGCTGTCCGTCGTCTCCGGCTTCGAGGTCGCCTGCCTGGACGCCCTCGGCAAGACGCTCGGGCTGCCCGTGCACGCGCTGCTCGGCGGCAAGGTGCGCGACTCCGTCGAGTACAGCGCCTACCTGTTCTACAAATGGGGTGACCACCCCGAGGGCGTGCCGGCCGAGAAGGACGACTGGGGCGCCGCCCTCGACCCGGCCGGAGTGGTCGAGCAGGCCCGCCGCTTCACGGAGCGCTACGGCTTCACCTCCTTCAAGCTCAAGGGCGGTGTCTTCCCGCCCGAGGAGGAGATCGCGGCGATCAAGGCCCTCGCCGAGGCCTTCCCCGGGCATCCGCTGCGGCTCGACCCCAACGGCGCCTGGTCCGTCGAGACGTCCGTGAAGGTCGCCCAGGAGCTCGGGGACGTCCTGGAGTACCTGGAGGACCCGGCGCTCGGCACCCCCGCCATGGCCGAGGTCGCCGAGCGCACCGGGGTACCGCTCGCCACCAACATGTGCGTGACGACGTTCGCCGAGATCCCTGAGGCCTTCACCAGGGGCGCCGTCCAGGTGGCCCTCTCCGACCACCACTACTGGGGCGGTCTGCGCGCCACCCAGCAGCTCGCCGCGATCTGCCGCACCTTCGGGGTCGGCGTGTCGATGCACTCCAACACCCATCTCGGCATCTCGCTCGCCGCGATGACCCACGTCGCGGCCACCGTCCCGAACCTCCACCACGCCTGCGACTCCCACTACCCCTGGCAGTCCGAGGACGTCCTCACCGAACGACTCGCCTTCGACGGCGGCCGGGTCACCGTCTCCGACGCGCCCGGCCTCGGCGTGGAACTCGACCGCGAGCGGCTGGCCGCACTGCACCGGCGGTGGCTGGACGACGACGGCGCCCTGCGCGACCGCGACGACGCGGCGGCGATGCGGACCACCGACCCGGACTGGGTGACACCCGCGATGCCCCGCTGGTAAGGCCCAGCCGAGGCCGGTACGGGGGGCGTACGAGGGCCTCGCGCGCGCTGACGGGGCGGGTGGGGACGGCGTGATCGGCGGCACGCCGCCGGTGATGTGGTGCAGACTGGCCTGATCCGCACCACGTCAGGGAGCGCATCGTGACCGCGTCCACCGCCCCGGCCGGAAAGGGCCCGGCCGGAACGGGATCGCACCGCCAGAGCCAGGTCGATCCTCTCGCCCCGCTGCGCACACCGGACGACCCGCCCTGGGACGTCTACCTCACGGGCACCGTCTTCCTGGACATCATCTTCACCGGCCTCGACTCCGCCCCGGTGCGCGGGACGGAGTCGTGGGCGCGCGGCATGGGGTCGAGTCCCGGCGGCGTCGCCAACATGGCGACGGCCCTGGCCCGCCTCGGACTGCGCACGTCCCTCGCGGCGGCCTTCGGCGACGACCACTACGGCGACTACTGCTGGGACGCCCTGGAACACGGCGAGGGCATCGACCTCTCTCCGTCGCGCACCGTGCCCGGCTGGCACTCCCCGGTGACCGTCTCCATGGCCTACGAGGGCGAGCGCACGATGGTCTCGCACGGCCATGAGCCGCCCCCGGAGGAGCCCGCCCCCGCGTGCCCGCCCCGCGCCCGGGCCGCCGTCGCCTCCCTCGCGCCCGGCGTGAGCGCCCCCTGGATCGCCCAGGCCGCGAGCAACGGCACCCGGGTCTTCGGCGACGTCGGCTGGGACGACACCGGCGCGTGGGACCTGGCCGGCCTGCCCGACCTGCGGCACTGCGAGGCGTTCCTGCCCAACGCGGAGGAGGCCATGCGGTACACGGGCGCGGACTCCCCCCGGGCGGCGGCGCACGCCCTGACCGAGTACGTGCCGCTCGCGGTGGTCACCCTCGGGGCCGACGGGGCCTACGCGGTGGACCGGCGGACGGGGGAGACGGCCGAGGTGCCGGCCATCGCCGTCGAGGCGCTCGACCCGACCGGGGCCGGAGACGTGTTCGTCGCCGGGTTCGTCGCCGGGACCCTGGCCGACTGGCCGCTCGCGGACCGGCTGGCGTTCGCGGGTCTCACGGCGGCGTTGTCGGTGCAGGAGTTCGGGGGGTCGCTGTCGGCGCCGGGGTGGTCGGAGATCGCGGCGTGGTGGCGGAAGGTGCAGTCGGTCGCGGAGCAGTCGCCTGCGGCGCTGGAGCGGTACGGGTTCCTGGCCGGGCTGGTGTCCGGGGAGTTGGTGAGGCCCTGGCCGTTGCGGCGTGCCGTCCCCACGATCGGCTTCCGCCGCTCGGCATGACCCCCAGCCCCACCAGGGGGCTCCGCCCCCTGGACCCCCGGGCCTATGCCCACCCACCACCCGCCCCTGTCGGCCAGCAAGTGCCGTCGCCCCCGAAGCCGTCGGCCGGGCAGTGCCGTCACCCCCGAAGCCGTCGGCCAGCAACTGCCGTCGCCCCCGAAGCCGTCGGCCAGCAAGTTCTCTTGTCTTCGATGCGGTCCGGCCGGTGTCTCTCTCGGCCCCCGTTTCCCGGCCCACCGCCAAAACCCCTACGGCGTTGTCACTCCCCCGTCGTACCCTGGGAATCGCGAGGCCGCCCTCAGCTACGCGGCCGTGACGAGGAGGAACCGCAGGCCTTCAGCGCCGGCCCATGACTCAATCATCGACAGCTCACACCCCCGCGCAGGAGCAGGCGAGAGCACAGCTCACCGTCCCCGCCCAGCACCCCATGGTGACCGTTCTGGGCTCCGGCGACTCCCTCCTGCGCGTGATCGAGAAGGCCTTCCCGGCGGCCGACATCCACGTCCGGGGCAACGAGATCAGCGCGGTCGGCGACCCGACGGACGTCGCCCTCATTTCGCGCGTGTTCGACGAGATGATGCTGGTGCTCCGCACCGGGCAGCCGATGACGGAGGACGCAGTGGAACGCTCGATCGCCATGCTCAAGGCGAGCGACAACGGCGAGAGCGACGGCCAGGAGACCCCGGCCCAGGTGCTCACGCAGAACATCCTGTCCTCGCGCGGCCGCACCATCCGCCCCAAGACGCTCAACCAGAAGCGCTACGTCGACGCCATCGACAAGCACACGATCGTCTTCGGCATCGGCCCCGCCGGCACCGGAAAGACGTACCTGGCGATGGCCAAGGCGGTGCAGGCCCTGCAGTCCAAGCAGGTCAACCGCATCATCCTGACCCGCCCGGCGGTCGAGGCCGGCGAGCGGCTCGGGTTCCTCCCGGGCACGCTCTACGAGAAGATCGACCCGTACCTGCGCCCGCTCTACGACGCGCTGCACGACATGCTCGACCCGGACTCGATCCCGCGGCTGATGGCGGCGGGCACCATCGAGGTCGCGCCGCTGGCGTACATGAGGGGCCGTACGCTCAATGACGCCTTCATCATCCTGGACGAGGCCCAGAACACGAGCCCCGAGCAGATGAAGATGTTCCTCACCCGCCTCGGCTTCGACTCGAAGATCGTGATCACGGGTGACGTGACGCAGGTCGACCTCCCCGACGGGACGAAGAGCGGTCTGCGGCAGGTGCAGGACATCCTGGACGGCGTCGAGGACGTGCACTTCTCCCGGCTGTCGTCGCAGGACGTGGTCCGGCACAAGCTGGTGGGCCGTATCGTCGACGCGTACGAGAAGTACGACACCACGCACGGCACCCAGAACGGCACGCACAAGGGCCGCGGCAAGTCCGGGCACAAGGGGAAGTAGACACACACAGCACCATGTCGATCGACGTCAACAACGAGTCCGGCACCGAGGTCGACGAGCAGGCGATCCTCGACATCGCCCGCTACGCGCTCGCCAGGATGCGCATCCACCCGCTCTCCGAGCTCTCGGTGATCGTCGTGGACGCCGACGCCATGGAGCAGCTCCACATCCAGTGGATGGACCTCCCCGGCCCGACGGATGTCATGTCCTTCCCCATGGACGAGCTGCGTCCGCCCTCCAAGGACGACGACGAACCGCCCCAGGGCCTGCTCGGCGACATCGTGCTGTGCCCCGAGGTCGCCGAGAAGCAGGGCAAGGACGCGGAGACGCAGCACACCATGGACGAGGAGCTCCAGCTGCTCACCGTCCATGGCGTGCTGCACCTGCTGGGCTACGACCACGAGGAACCGGACGAGAAGGCCGAGATGTTCGGCCTCCAGGCGGCCATCGTGGACGGCTGGCGCGCGGAGCGGGGCCTGACCGGCCCGTCCCCGGCGCCGACGGTCTCGTAACGCCCGCCGATGAGCCCTCAACTCGCCCTGGGTGCCATCGCCCTGGTCGTCGTGGCCTGGCTCGCCGCCTGCGCGGAGGCGGGCCTCGCGCGCGTCTCCAGCTTCCGCGCCGAGGAGGCCGTGCGCTCCGGCCGCCGCGGCAGCGCCAAGCTCTCCCAGGTCGCCGCCGACCCCACCCGCTACCTGAACGTGGCGCTGCTGGTCCGCGTCGCCAGCGAGATGGCCGCCGCCGCGCTGATCACCTACGGCTGCCTGCAGGAGTTCGACGGCACCAGCGAGGCCCTCCTGGTCGCCATCGCGGTCATGGTCCTCGTGTCGTACGTCGCCGTCGGCGTCTCCCCGCGCACCATCGGCCGCCAGCACCCGCTGAGCACCGCCACGGTCTCCGCGTACGTCCTGGTGCCGCTGGCCCGGATCATGGGCCCGATCCCGTCGCTGCTGATCCTCATCGGCAACGCGCTCACCCCCGGCAAGGGCTTCCGCCGCGGTCCCTTCGCCTCCGAGGCGGAGCTGCGCGCCCTGGTCGACCTGGCCGAGAAGGAGTCGCTCATCGAGGACGAGGAGCGCCGCATGGTGCACTCCGTCTTCGAGCTGGGCGACACCCTGGTGCGCGAGGTCATGGTCCCGCGCACGGACCTGGTCGTCATCGAACGGTTCAAGACCATCCGCCAGGCCCTCACCCTCGCCCTGCGCTCCGGCTTCTCGCGCATCCCGGTGACCGGGGAGAGCGAGGACGACATCGTCGGCATCGTGTATCTGAAGGACCTGGTCCGAAGGACGCACATCAGCCGCGACGCCGAGTCCGAGCTGGTGTCCACGGCCATGCGCCCCGCGGTCTTCGTGCCCGACACCAAGAACGCCGGCGACCTGCTGCGCGAGATGCAGAAGGAACGCAACCACGTCGCCGTCGTCATCGACGAGTACGGCGGCACCGCCGGCATCGTCACCATCGAGGACATCCTCGAGGAGATCGTCGGCGAGATCACCGACGAGTACGACCGTGAGCTGCCACCCGTCGAGGAGCTCGGCGAGGACCGCTTCCGGGTCACGGCCCGCCTCGACATCAGCGACCTGGGCGAGCTGTACGGCCTGGAGGAGTTCGACGACGAGGACGTCGAGACGGTCGGCGGGCTGCTGGCCAAGGCCTTGGGCCGGGTCCCGATCGCGGGTGCCTCGTCCGTCGTGGACCTGCCCGACGGCCGGAAGCTGCGCCTGACCGCGGAGGCGGCGGCCGGCCGCCGGAACAAGATCGTGACGGTGCTGGCGGAGCCGGTGGCCCCGGCGGAGCCGGACGAGGAGGAGAAGCCGGAGTGACCCCGCAGGAACTGCGCGCGTTCTGCCTGTCCTTCAACGGGGCGGTGGAGGACTTCCCGTTCAGCCCGGAGGTCTCGGTCTTCAAGGTGGGCGGAAAGCTCTTCGCCCTGTCGTTCCTCGACGCGCGCCCCCTGACGGTCAACCTCAAGTGCGACCCCGACGAGGCCGTCCGCCTCCGCGGCGAGCACGAGGGCCTCGTCGTCCCCGGCTGGCACATGAACAAGCGCCACTGGAACACCGTCACGGTCGACGGCGGGCTCCCCGACCGGCTGGTCCGGGAGCTCATCGAGGACTCCTACGACCTGGTCGTCGCAGGTCTGCCCCGGGCGGAGCGCCTGCGCCTCGACCGGCCCTGAGACGGGGCCGGGGCGGACGCTCCGTATGCTCGGATCATGACCGACAGCAGCGCGCTCGACCCCGAGGACCGCAAGATCGTCACCCTGGCCCGTTCGGCCCGGGCCCGCAACGGCGTGCCCGAGGGCGCGGCCGTACGCGACGAGACCGGACGCACCTATGTCGCGGCCACCGTGGCCCTCGACTCCCTGAAGCTCAGTGCCCTGCAGACGGCGGTGGCGATGGCGGTGGCCTCGGGTGCGACGTCCCTGGAGGCGGCGGCGGTCGTGACGGAGGCGGAGACCGCCTCCGACGCGGACCGGGCGGCCGTACGGGACCTCGGTGGCGGTGAGACGCCGGTGCTGGTGGCGGGGCCCGACGGAACGGTCCGCACCACCGTCACCGCCGGCTGAACACCGCTGTGACCGGCGGTGAGCAGGCCGGCTCGATCGCGTCCACGCTCACCCTGGTGAGGAGCGGCGGCGGTACCGTCGACTTCACCGGTACGGAGAACCCGGCGATGGCCGCCGGTGCCCCCGTCGAGGTCGGCCCCCTCGGCGGCACCGTGGCCTCCGGCGACCGCCTGGAGGCCTTCGGCGGCTCCCTGCGGATGACCGTCTTCGGTATCACCCTCACCTGCACGGCGACCGGGCCGCAGTCACCCGGCCCGGTCGTGTTCGACTGAGCCCGGCCGCGAGCGCGGCCCCGGTGTCAGAGCGCGTCGGGGCCGCGCTCGCCCGTCCGCACCCGCACGACCGTGTCGACGGGCAGCGCCCACACCTTGCCGTCGCCGATCTTGCCCGTGTGCGCGGCCTTCACGACCGCGTCGATGACCTCCTCGGCCACCGCGTCCTCGACGACGACCTCGATCCGGACCTTCGGCACCAGGTCCACCTGGTACTCGGCCCCGCGGTACACCTCGGTGTGGCCGCGCTGCCGGCCGTAGCCGCTGGCCTCGCTCACGGTCAGACCGTGCACGCCGAGTTCCTGAAGGGCGTTCTTGACCTCGTCGAGGCGGTACGGCTTGACGATCGCGGTGATGAGCTTCATGCCTGGGGGGTGACCTTCTGGGCGGGGGAGAGGACGGAGGAGGAGACCGGGGCGCCGTGGCCCAGGACCCCGTGATCGTAGGCCGTCTCGGCGTGCACCGTAAGGTCCAGGCCGGTCTGCTCCTGCTCCTCGCTCGCGCGCAGGCCCATCGTGGCGTCGATCAGCCGGCCGATCCCGTACGTCACCCCGAACGCGTACGCCGCCACCACGACCACCGCCACCAGCTGCCTGCCGAGCTGGCCGAGCCCGCCGCCGTAGAGCAGGCCCTCGGCGCCGCCGGTCATCGACTCCACGGCGAAGACACCGATGAGGAGCGTGCCGATGACCCCGCCCACCAGGTGGACGCCGACGACGTCCAGGGAGTCGTCGTAGTTCAGCTTGAACTTCCAGCTCACGGCGTACGAGCAGACGACACCGGCCGCGAGGCCCACGACCAGTGCGCCGAGCAGGGAGACGGACCCGCAGGACGGGGTGATGGCGACCAGGCCCGCGACCGCGCCGGACGCGGCACCCAGGGTGGTGGGGTGGCCGTCGCGCTTCTGCTCCACGAAGAGCCAGCCGAGCAGGCCCGTGCAGCCCGCGGCGAGGGTGTTGAGGAACGCGGCGGCCGCGAGGCCGTTGGCGCCGAGCGCGGAGCCGGCGTTGAAGCCGAACCAGCCGAACCAGAGCAGACCGGCGCCCAGCATCACCATGGGCAGGTTGTGCGGGCGCATGGCGTCCTTCTTGAAGCCCATGCGCGGGCCCAGGACCAGGCACAGCGCCAGCCCCGAGGCGCCGGAGACGATCTCCACGGGCAGCCCGCCCGCGAAGTCCAGGGCGCCCAGGCGGTCCAGGATCCAGCCGCCCGGGCCCCACACCCAGTGCGCGACCGGGACGTATACGAGCAGCGCCCACACCGGCACGAAGACCAGCCAGGCGCCGAACTTCGCCCGGTCCGCGACGGCACCGCTGACCAGCGCGGCCGTGATGATCGCGAAGGTGAGCTGGAAGGTGGCGAAGAGGACGGTGGGGACCGTGCCCTGGACGCTGTCCGGGCCGAGGCCGCTCATCCCGGCGTGCTCCAGTCCGCCGATGAGACCGCCGACGGCGTCCTCGCCGAAGGCGAGCGAGTAGCCGGCCGCCAGCCACACCACCGTCACCAGGGCGATCGAGACGAAGCTCATCATCAGCATGTTGAGGACGCTCTTCGTGCGGACCATGCCGCCGTAGAAGAGGGCCAGGCCCGGGGTCATCAGCAGGACGAGGGCGGTGGCGGCGAGCAGCCAGGCGGTGTCGCCGGTGTCGGCGTGTGCGGCGGCCAGAGGCACGGTGTCTCCAACAGGTGGGGGCTCCGGGGGCTCGTCAGAGATTCACCGGCCTGCGTTTCCGGTTGCGTACGGGTGTGTTTCCGTGACGTTTCGTTGCGTGAGGGTTTCGGGAAGCTCACCACGGCCGTCCGGTGCGGGGCGGCTCCGGGGATCAGGGACAATGGGCGCCATGAGCGTTCGTACCCAGTCATCCGAAGAGCCGGCCGGAGCTGTCCACAGGGCTGGCTTCGCCTGCTTCGTGGGCCGCCCCAACGCGGGCAAGTCCACCCTCACGAACGCTCTGGTCGGCCAGAAGGTGGCGATCACGGCGAACCAGCCGCAGACGACGCGGCACACCGTGCGGGGCATCGTGCACCGCCCGGACGCCCAGCTGATCCTGGTCGACACCCCCGGGCTGCACAAGCCGCGCACCCTGCTGGGCGAGCGGCTCAACGACGTGGTGCGCACGACGTGGGCCGAGGTCGACGTGATCGGCTTCTGTCTGCCGGCGAACGAGAAGCTCGGCCCCGGCGACCGTTTCATCGCCAAGGAACTGGCGTCCATCAAGAAGACGCCGAAGATCGCGATCGTGACGAAGACCGACCTGGTGGACGGCAAGACGCTCGCCGAGCAGCTCATCGCGATCGACCAGCTCGGCAAGGAGCTCGGCTTCGAGTGGGCGGAGATCGTCCCGGTGTCGGCGGTCGCCGACCAGCAGGTGGGCCTGCTGGCCGACCTGATCGTCCCGCTCCTGCCGGAGGGGCCGGCGCTGTACCCGGACGGGGAGCTCACCGACGAGCCCGAGCAGGTCATGATCGCGGAGCTGATCCGCGAGGCCGCGCTGGAGGGCGTGCGCGACGAGCTGCCGCACTCCATCGCCGTCGTCGTCGAGGAGATGCTCCCGCGCGAGGACCGCCCCGCCGACAAGCCCCTCCTCGACATCCACGCCTTCGTCTACATCGAGCGCCCCAGCCAGAAGGGCATCATCATCGGCCCCAAGGGCAAGCGCCTGAAGGAGGTCGGCATCAAGTCCCGCAAGCAGATCGAGGCCCTGCTCGGCACTCCCGTCTTCCTCGACCTGCATGTGAAGGTGGCGAAGGACTGGCAGCGTGATCCGCGGCAGTTGCGGAAGCTGGGGTTCTGAGGGGCTTCGGGGCCGGTGGGGGCGTGGGGTGGTGTGGCATGTCGGGGCACCCGCCGCGCGGCGGTAGCCGCATGTCGATGCGGTCTCGACCTGCATGTGAAGGTGGCGAAGGACTGGCAGTGTGATCCGCGGCAGTTGCGGAAGCTGGGGTTCTGACGGGGGCTCCCGCTAGAGGGCCGCGGGGAGGCTCGCCCACACCGCGTTGCCGCCGGTGAGGGTCGAGCGGGTGATGCCCCACACGTCGGCCATCTCCCGTACGAGCAGCAGGCCGCGGCCGCCCTCGTCGTCGGGGCCGGGGCAGCGGTCGGGGATGCGGCGGCCCGTGCGGTCGCCGTCGTGCACCTCCAGCCGGAAGCGCGCGTCCGTCATCAGCTGGACCCCGCACAGGATCCGTTCGCTCAGCGTGTGCAGCACGGCGTTGGTCACCAGCTCGGACACGAGCAGCACCGCGTTCGCACAGAGCTCGTCGGGAATGTGCCACGCGTCCAGCCGTGCGCGCATGGCGTGGCGGGCGACCCGGACGCTGGTCCGCTGCGGTGGCAGCTCCAGCCAGTCGGTGCGGTCCGGGCGTACCGCGTCCAGGAACCGTGGGGTGGGTGTCGTGTGGGGGGACACGGCGATCGCCTTCCGTGGGGGGTGGGCGCAATCATGGAAGGGATGAGCGGACAACGGACCGGCCCGGTGGGGGAGTTGCTGCTTCCGCAAGCCTGGTCACACACGTCATCATGCTCGCAGAGCTGTTCACGCTGCAACCATCTGCCCCGGCAGATCTGACGGGCCCTCTCCTGCCGGACCTGCCGGACCTGCCGGAGCCCGGCGTCACCGTGGGTGTCGAGCCGTGCGGCGCTGCGCCTCCAGCAGTTCCCGGTACCACTGGTAGGACGCCTTGGGGGTCCGCTCCAGGGTGTCGAAGTCGACGTGGACCAGGCCGAAGCGGCGTGTGTAGCCCTCCGCCCACTCGAAGTTGTCGAGCAGGGACCACACGAAGTAGCCGCGCACGTCGACGCCCGCCTCCACCGCCCGGTGCAGGGCCCGGACGTGGCCGTCCAGGTAGGCGATGCGGTCCTGGTCGTCGACGCCGGGGTACGAGCAGCCGTTCTCGGTGATGACCACGGGCGGGAGCCGGTCGCCGTAGCGGTCGCGGAAGGCGGTGAGGAGCTCGGTGAGGCCCTCGGGGACGACCGGCCAGCCGAAGTCCGTGACCGGACGTCCCTCGATCTCCCGCACGGAGAAGGGCAGTTCGGCGGGCATGGTAATACCGCCGAACTCGATCTGTGCGCCCTGCGGAGCACCCACCCGGGTCGGCGCGTAGTAGTTGACGCCGTACCAGTCGAGCGGTTCGGCGATCACCTCGAGGTCCGCCTCCACCTCGCCCGGCATCAGGTCGCCGATGCCGTCCGGGTACCGCCCCAGCAGCAGCGGGTCCGCGAACAGGCGGTTCAGCAGCAGGTCGTAGAAGTCCGCGGCCTCCACGTCCGCCGCCTCGGCCGACGCCGGCCAGGTCGGGCCGTGCGAGTTGGCGACGCCGATGTCCGTGGCACCCGAGGCGCGCAGGGCCCGGACGGCCAGGCCGTGGGCGAGCAACTGGTGGTGGGCCGCCGGCAGCGCGTCGAACAGCAGTCGCTTGCCCGGTGCGTGCACGCCCAGGGCGTGGCCCAGCAGGGTGTGCTCGGCGGGCTCGTTCAGGGTGATCCACTTCGTCACCCGGTCGCCGAGGCGGCCGGCGACCGCCGAGACGTACGCGGCGAAGTGCTCGGCGGTGTCCCGCTCCAGCCAGTCCAGGTCGGTCGGCAGGTCCCAGTGGAACAGGGTCGGCACCGGGCGGATCCCCGCCGCGCACAGGTCGTCGACCAGCCGGTCGTAGAAGTCCAGGCCCTTCTCGGAGCGCACCCGCGGCCACGAGACCGAGAAGCGGTAGGCGTTCACGCCGAGGCCGGCCAGCAGGGCCACGTCCTCGTGGTGGCGGTGGACGTGGTCGCAGGCGACCGCGGCCGTCGAGCCGTCCTTCACATGCCCCGGCGTGGCCGTGAAGGCGTCCCAGACGGACGGCTCGCGCTCGTTCGCGCCGCCCTCGATCTGGTGCGCGGAGGTGGACACGCCCCAGAGGAAGCCGTCCGGGAAGCGGGGGATCGGGTTGCCTGCGTCAGTCGCCATGCGCCGGATCATCCGTACCGGCGGTAACGGAAGTCAACGGCCCGGTGGGAACTGCCCGTCAAGCGCCTTCCTTCAGTACTTTCGAGATCAGCCTGCGCTGCTCGTCCGTCAGCCGGGGGTCCGCGCAGTACACGGTCTTCCCGTCCACCGTGAGCTGGTAGGCGAACCCGTCCGGGACCCCGAGCGGAGGCGTGCTCCGCCCGGCGGCCACAGCCTGATCGGCCAGGGCGTGCCACTCCGCGGCATCGGGCCGGTCCGCGGTGTCCACCTCGGCGTACCGCTCGATGCCCGCGAACCCGCCCGTGCGCCTCACCTGAATCCGCATGGCACCTGTCTAGTACGGAACTACAGGGTCCGCACCCCGACCTGCTCCCAGGCCTTGGAGACGGCGTCCAGCTCCTCCCCGTCGCCGAAGCGCTCCCGGGCGGCCTTCACGGTGAGCGTGGCGAAGTCGGTGAACATCGCCTCCTGCTTCAGCTCGCCGCCGGTCAGGACGTCGTACCAGACTTGCCCGGCCCGTTCCCAGGCGTGGCCGCCGAGGGCCGTGGCCGCGAGGTAGAAGGCGTGGTTCGGGATGCCGGAGTTGATGTGAACACCGCCATTGTCGCGGCCGGTGCGCACGAAGTCGTCCATGGTCGCCGGCTGCGGGTCCTTGCCGAGGACGTCGTCGTCGTACGCCGTGCCCGGCGCTTTCATGGAGCGCAGCGCCGTGCCCGTCACCCGCGGGGCGAGCAGGCCCGCGCCGATCAGCCAGTCGGCCTCGGCGGCCGTCTGGCCGAGGGTGTACTGCTTGATCATCGCGCCGAAGACGTCCGACAGGGACTCGTTGAGCGCGCCGGGCTGGCCGAAGTAGGTGAGGTTGGCCGTGTACTGCGTGACGCCGTGCGCGAGTTCGTGGCCGATGACGTCGATCGGGATGGTGAAGTCGAGGAAGATCTCCCCGTCCCCGTCCCCGAAGACCATCTGCTCGCCGTTCCAGAAGGCGTTGTTGTAGTCCCGGTCGTAGTGCACCGTCGCGTTCAGCGGCAGGCCCCCGCCGTCGATCGAATCGCGCCCGTAGGCCTGGAGGAACAGCTCGAAGGTGGCGCCGAGACCGGCGTAGGCGCGGTTGACGGTGGCGTCCTTGCCGGGCTTGTCGCCCTCGCCGCGGACCTTGTGGCCGGGCAGGTCGGTGCCGTGCCGGGCGTCGTGGACGGTGCGCCGCGGCTTGCCGTCGGCGACCGCGGCGACGGCGGCGGCGCCGATGACCGTGGTGAGGCGGCGCTGGGTGCGCTCGAAGGCGTCGCGCTGCAGGGTGCGGCGGGCGGGGCCGGCGAGTGCGGGGTCCTCGGCCTGGGCGAGTCTGTCGAGGACGTGGGGCGGAACGATGGTGCAGAAGACGGGCTCGAAGCCCCCGTGAGTCGTCATGCCCGGCACCCTTGCACTGAGTGACGAGACTGTCACTAGTCGCCACCATGATTGGTGAAATACCGGGACAACGACCCTCACGCTCTGTGCAGAGTGCTATGGCGCAGTGGTGTAGCGCACTTTTTGTCCCGTTTGGGCGTACCGTCCCGCATACTGATACGACCCCACGCGCCGGGGAGAGGCTCGGCTAGCATGCTGCGCATCATGCGTTTCGGGCTGCTTCTCCTTAGCTGCCGCGGCGAGGGCCTGTAGTCGAGGCCGACTCCCTCCCCGCGGAGCTTGGTGCTGCGTCGTCGGCCGTCCTTCCGGACACCCCCTGAGGAGCCCCCGCATCATGGCGAACCGCCAGCAGCCCAGTTCCATGCCGATCCACAAGTACGGCCGCTACGAGCAGGTCGACATCCCGGACCGCACCTGGCCGGAGCAGCGCATCACCACCGCCCCCCGCTGGCTCTCCACCGACCTGCGCGACGGCAACCAGGCCCTGATCGACCCCATGTCGCCGGCCCGCAAGCGCGCCATGTTCGACCTGCTGGTGAAGATGGGCTACAAGGAGATCGAGGTCGGCTTCCCGGCCTCCGGCCAGACCGACTTCGACTTCGTGCGCTCCATCATCGAGGAGCCCGGGGCCATCCCGGACGACGTCACCATCTCCGTACTGACCCAGGCCCGCGAGGACCTGATCGAGCGCACGGTGGAGTCCCTGAAGGGCGCCAGGCGCGCCACGGTCCACCTGTACAACGCCACGGCCCCGGTCTTCCGCCGGGTCGTCTTCCGCGGCTCCAGGGAGGACATCAAGCAGATCGCCGTCGACGGCACCCGGCTGGTCATGGAGTACGCGGAGAAGCTGCTGGGCCCGGAGACCGAGTTCGGCTACCAGTACAGCCCCGAGATCTTCACCGACACCGAGCTGGACTTCGCCCTGGAGGTCTGCGAGGCGGTCATGGACGTCTGGCAGCCCGGTCCGGGCCGCGAGATCATCCTGAACCTGCCCGCCACCGTGGAGCGTTCGACGCCGTCCACGCACGCCGACCGCTTCGAGTGGATGGGCCGCAACCTCTCCCGCCGCGAGCACGTCTGCCTGTCCATCCACCCGCACAACGACCGCGGCACCGCCGTCGCCGCCGCCGAGCTGGCGCTGATGGCCGGCGCCGACCGCGTCGAGGGCTGCCTGTTCGGGCAGGGCGAGCGCACCGGCAACGTCGACCTGGTCACCCTGGGCATGAACCTGTTCTCCCAGGGCGTCGACCCGCAGATCGACTTCTCCGACATCGACGAGATCCGTCGCACGTGGGAGTACTGCAACCAGATGGAGGTCCACCCCCGCCACCCGTACGTGGGCGACCTGGTCTACACGTCCTTCTCCGGCTCCCACCAGGACGCCATCAAGAAGGGCTTCGACGCCATGGAGGCCGACGCGAAGGCCAAGGGCGTCACCGTCGACGACATCGAGTGGGCCGTGCCGTACCTGCCGATCGACCCCAAGGACGTCGGCCGCTCCTACGAGGCCGTCATCCGGGTCAACTCGCAGTCCGGCAAGGGCGGTATCGCCTACGTCCTGAAGAACGACCACAAGCTGGAACTGCCGCGCCGGATGCAGATCGAGTTCTCCAGGCTCATCCAGGCGAAGACGGACGCGGAGGGCGGCGAGGTCACGCCGAAGGACATCTGGGCCGTCTTCCAGGACGAGTACCTGCCGAACCCCGACAACCCCTGGGGCCGCATCCAGGTCCGCAACGGCCAGTCGACCACCGACACCGACGGCGTGGACACGCTGAAGGTGGAGGCCACGGTCGACGGTCAGGACACCGTCCTGACCGGTACGGGCAACGGTCCGATCTCGGCCTTCTTCGACGCCCTGCAGTCCGTGGGCATCGACGTACGCCTGCTGGACTACCAGGAGCACACGATGAGCGAGGGAGCCTCCGCGCAGGCCGCCTCGTACATCGAGTGCGCGATCGAGGACAAGGTCCTGTGGGGCATCGGAATCGACGCCAACACCACCCGGGCCTCGCTGAAGGCCGTGGTCTCGGCCGTCAACCGCGCGGCTCGCTGACCAGCCGTACGGGTCCGCGGCCACCGGCCGCCCACGGATGCCACAGGGGCTCCGTCCGCCGTTGTCCGGCGGGCGGAGCCCCGTCGCATACCGGCCAATTGCTGTGGAGGTCACGGAAAGGTCTCCTCCGGGGTGCTGACTCCTCGTCTCGGATGTGGCTAACATCACGCAAGCGCGGCGACGTTGCCGTGCGGCGTGACGGAGGTGCGACGTGCTGCCAGGACGGGGACGAAACGGCCATGCCGCCAGGCTTTCTCGCATCCTGGGCACCCGAACCGCGTGGACGACCGCCGGTGACGGAGAGTTCTTCTGCCCCGGCTGCGGCGGCGACCGCAACTACCAGCGGCTGACCGGACAACGCCGCTTCACCCTGCTCGGCCTGCCCGTGCTGCCGCGCGGCGAGACCGGGCCGGTCGTGGAGTGCGCCGCCTGCCGCCGCCACTTCGGCACCGACGTCCTCGACCATCCGACGACCACCCGCTTCTCGGCGATGCTCCGCGACGCCGTGCACACCGTCGCCCTCGCGGTGCTGGCGGCGGGCGGCGCCGGATCCCGTGCGGCACTGGAGGCCGCCGTCCTCGCCGTGCGCGCCGCCGGGTTCGACGACTGCACGGAGGAGCAGCTGGCCGCCCTCGTCGAGGCGCTGGAGGCCGACACCGGCCGGATCGCCGGTGAACCCTGCGGCGCGGGGCTGGCCATAGAGCTCCACGAGGCGCTGGACCCGCTCACCCCGCACCTCGCCGCCGTCGGCCGCGAATCGATCCTGCTGCAGGGCGCCCGCATCGCCCTGGCGGACGGCCCGTACACCCCGGCCGAACGGGACGTGCTCGCGACGGTGGGGGCGGCGCTCACCATCTGCTCCGCCGACGTCACCCGCCTGCTCGCCGCGGCGGCGCGCACCCCTTCGTAGGACCCGCCCCCCGCAGTACCCCCCCGGACTCGACCTCACGCCCGACGAACCGGCCCCCGTCCGGCGGGAGTCCGGAGACCGATCCAGGCGGCCCGGGACCGGGCCCAGCTCGTCGTCGTCGCCTACGAGTCGGGCATGGTGACGCCGGGCAGCGCCCGACGGACGGGCGGGTTCCCTAGAGCAGACCGGCCGCCGCGAGGTACTTCCCGACCTGCTCCACCTCGTCCGGCGCCAGCGGGATCTGCGGCTGGGCCGTCGCCGGGCAGTCGATGACGCCCCGCAGGTGCAGCGCGGCCTTGAACGCCCCGATCGCCGAGGAGTTCGGGCCCATGCGGGCCGGATCGCCGACCGTCACCATGCCGAACAGGGCACACAGCCGCTCCTGTTCGGCACGGGCCCCGTCCCAGTCCCCGGCGCGGCACAGCCGGTCCAGGCGCACATAGCCGTGCGGGTCGACGTTGCCGAGGCCCGGCACCGTGCCGTCCGCGCCGATCGCGAGGGCCGCGTCGACGATCAGCTCGGACCCGGTCAGCACGCTGAAGCCGGTGATGCCCCCGTGCTGCCGGACGCCGGTCACGACCTGGCGGAAGGCGGCCAGGTCACCGCTGGAGTCCTTGAGCCCGGCCACGACCCCGTCCGCGGCGAGTTCCAGCACCACGTCGGCCGGCAGCTTCGTGTGGACGGCGACGGGAAGGTCGTAGGCGATCACCGGGACCGGGCTCGCGGCGGCCACGGCGCGGTAGTGGCGGGCGATCTCCGCGGGGTGGGTGCGGGCGTAGAACGGGACGGTGACGACGACCGCGTCCGCGCCCGCCGCCGTCACCGACGCGACGTGGTCCAGGACCCGGGGCGTCGTCATGTCGATCGCCCCGGCCAGCACCGGGAGCCGCCCGCCCACATGACCCGCGACCGCTTCGACGACCAGCCTGCGCTGCCGGTCCGGCAGGAACGCCGCCTCCGAGGTCGAGCCGAGGACGAACAGGCCGTGCACCCCGCCGGCCACCAGATGGTCGACCAGCCGCAGCAGCGAGGGGACGTCCACCTCGCCGTCCGGTGTCAGGGGCGTGCAGACGGGCGGGATGACACCGGTCAGCGGGCTGAACGTCATGGGGCCTCCATCGGGTCGGGCCGGCGGACGAGGTCGCGGGTCGACTCGTCCTCCCCGACAGGATGGTGGCAGCGGTAGCGGTGTGCGGGCGCCGACGCGGCGGCAAAGCCCGGCATCTCCCGCGCGCACGTCCCGTCCGCCTTCCAGCAGCGCGTGCGGAACGGGCAGCCGCTCGGCGGGCGGGTCGCCGACGGCACCGGACCGGTCAGCGGGATCGGGTCGACCGGGTCGAGCAGGCCGGGCGTGGCGGAGAACAGGGCGCGGGTGTACGGATGCCGGGCCCGGCCGGTGACCAGGTCGGCCGGGGAGTCCTCCACGATCCGGCCCAGGTACATGGTGATCACGCGGTCGCTCATCCGCCGTACCGTGCGGATGTCGTGGGAGACGAACACCAGGGCCAGGCCCAGACGTTCCTTCAGGTCGAGCAGGAGGTTGAGGATCTGGGCGCGGACCGACACGTCCAGGGCGCTGGTCGGCTCGTCCGCCACGACCAGACCCGGGTCCAGCGCGAGCGCCCGGGCGATCGCGACGCGCTGGCGCTGCCCGCCCGACAACTGGGCCGGCAGCGCGGCGGCGAGGCCCCGGGGCAGACCCACGAGGGACATCAACTCGCGGACCCTCTCCTCCCGCCGGTCTCGCGTGCCGCGGTCGTGCACGTCGAGCGGGTCCCGCAGGATCTGCCGGACGGTCAGACGGCGGTTCAGGGCCGTCGACGGGTCCTGGAAGACCATGCCGATGCCGGCGCCGACGGCCCGGCGGCGCTCGGCGGCCGGCATCGCCCGCAGGTCACGGCCATGGAACGACACCGTGCCGCGCGTCGGCCGCTGCACACCGACCAGCACCTTCGCCAGCGTCGACTTGCCGCAGCCGGACTCGCCGACCACACCGACGGTCTCGCCGGGCGCCACGGCCAGATCGACGCCGGTCAGGGCGTACACCCGGTCCCGGGCGAACAGGCCGCCGCTGCGGGCCTTGTGGACGACATGCGCGTCCGCCAACTCCACCAGCGCGTTCATGACACCGCCTCGGTCTCCGTGGCCGCCGGGCGCACGGCCGGGTGATGACAGGCCGCCGTGTGCCCGGCAGGACCCGCCAGGACCGGAGCCGTCGTACGGCACACCTCGCTCACGCGCGGGCACCGGCCGGCGAAGCGGCACCCCGCGGGGAAGTCCGCCGGGGACGGCACGACACCCCTGATCTGCGTCATCCGCTCCTGCGCCGACTCCAGCGACAGCACACTGCCGAGCAGGCCGCGCGTGTAGTGGTGTGCCGGTGCCTCCACCAGGTCCGCGGTCACGCCCGTCTCCACGATCTGCCCGCCGTACATCACCACCACCCGGTCGGTGACGTCCGCGACCAGCGCCAGGTCGTGCGAGACGAGGACGAGCGCGAAACCGAGCTCCGCGCGCAGCCGCAGCAGCAGCTCCACGACCTGGGCCTGCACGGTCACGTCCAGCGCGGTCGTCGGCTCGTCGGCGACGATCAGCCGCGGGTCGCGGGACAGGGCCATGGCGATCAGGACGCGCTGGCGCTGGCCGCCGGACAGCTCGTGCGGGTAGCTGCGCAGCGTGCGCTCCGGGTCGAGGCCGACCATCGTCAGCAGCTCCGCCGGACTCCGGCGCCCGCCGCGCCGCACGACCTGCTTCAGCTGCGCGCGGATCGTCATCGCCGGGTTCAGCGACGACAGCGCGTCCTGGTAGATCATCGCCATGTCGTGGCCGAGCAGCCTGCGCCGGACGCGCATCGGCTCGGCGAGCAGATCCCGCTGGAGGAAACGGACCTGGCCGCCGACCCGTGCCCCCTTCGGCTCCAGGCCCATGATCGCCAGCGCGGTGAGGGACTTGCCGCAGCCCGACTCGCCGACCAGCCCGAGCACCTCCCCGGGGTGCACGTCGAAGCTGATGCCGGCCACGACGTCGACGCCGCCGTGCTGCCGGTCGAAGCCGATGACGAGGTTCTCCACGGCGAGCAACGGCTGCCCGTCCCGGGGGACGTGCCGGGCCCGGGCCCGCAGCCTGCGGGCCGCCTCCACCAGACCGGGCAGCGGCACGACCTCCCCGCCGCCGGGTTCCACGGCCTCCAGCCGGTCGTCCTCCGGTGTGTCCACCTCCCGCGCCGAGGGCGCCGCCCAGGCGTCCGACACCCCCTCGGAGAGGATGTTCAGCGACAGCACCGTCACCAGCATCAGCAGCCCGGGGAACACCGTCGCCCACCAGCCGCCGGTCAGCACCATGTTCTTGCCGTCCGCGATGACACTGCCCCAGGACGGGTCCGGGGGCCGCACCCCCGCCCCGATGAACGACAGCGACGCCTCGAACACGATCGCCTCGGCGACCTGGACCGTGCAGAACACCAGCACCGGCGCGGCACAGTTGACCGCCACGTGCCGCAGCACGATGTAGGGCGTCCGCGCGCCGATCACCCGTTCCGCCGTCACATAGTCCTCGCCGTACTGGTCGAGGACGTTCGCCCGGACCACCCGCGCCACCGGCGGTGTGAACAGGAACGCGATCGCGCAGATCAGCACCGTGATGCCACCGCCGAAGACGGCCACCAGCACCGCGGCCAGCGCGATGCCCGGGAACGCCATGACGACGTCCAGACAGCGCATCAGCGTCTCGTCGACCCCCTTGCGCGAGGTGGCCGCGACCGCCCCGAGCAGCGCACCGGCCACCAGGGCGATCCCGGTCGCGCCGAGCCCGATCGCGAGCGACCAGCGCGCCCCGTACATCAGCCGGCTGAGGATGTCCCGGCCGAGGCTGTCCTGGCCCATCCAGTGCGCGGCGGACGGGTGGCCGGTGCCGTCGGCCGGCGGTTGCTGGTCGAGCGGGTCGTGCGGGGCGAGGAGCGGGGCCAGCAGCGCCATCAGGGCGACGACGGCCAGGAAACAGACGGCGATCTTCGACAGCGCCGGCAGCCGGCGCAGGCCGCGCAGCCGCACCCCGGGCCGGGACAGCGCCGCGGTGAGACTCTTCCGGGTCATCATGGCGTCGCATCCCTCAGTCGCGGGTTGACCAGCAGATACAGCACGTCGATGACGAGGTTCACCACGACGAACCCGGCCGCCGTGGTCAGTACGACGCCCTGCACCACGGCCGGATCGCCGTTCTTCACGGCGTCGATCATCAGCTTGCCCATGCCGGGCAGCGAGAAGATCGTCTCGATGACGACCGCGCCGCCGAGGAGGTAGCCGACCCGCAGACCGAGCACGGTGAGGGGATTGATCAGGGCGTTTCTCAGCACGTTGCGCCCCACCACCACCCGGGGCGGCAGTCCGCTGCCGATCGCCGTCCGGACGTAGTCCTTGTCGAGCTCCTCCACGACCGCCGTGCGCACGATCCGGGTCAGCTGCGCCGCCACCGGCAGGGAGAGGGCAAGCGCCGGGAGCGTCATCGTCTTCAGCCAGCCCGTGAAGGAGTCGGCCGGGTTGATGTAGCCGCCGGTCGGGAACCAGCCCAGGTCGACCGCCAGGTACTGGATCATCAGCAGCGCCAGCCAGAACCCGGGCGCGGCGACACCGGTCAGCGACACCACCCGGATGATCTGGTCGGGCAGCCGGTCCCGGTGGATCGCCGCGGTCACCCCGCCCACGAGGGACAGCACGACCGCGATGCCGAGACCGAGGAACGTCAGCTGCAGGGTGAGCGGCAGCGCGGTGGCGACCTGGTCGATCACCGGCGCACGGGTCAGCGCGCTGGTGCCCAGGTCGCCGTGGAGCAGGTCGGCGACGAAGTCGGCGTAGCGCACCGGCAGGGGATCCAGCAGGCCGTGTTCCTCGCGGAAGTCGTGCAGCTGCTGCGGCGTCGGGTTGGCGCCCTGGAAGAACGCGGACGCCGGGTCGACGTCGGAGAACCGCATCACCAGGAACACGAACAGCACGATGCCGAGCGTCAGGGGCACGAGCAGGGCGAGGCGGCGGAGCAGGATGCGCGCGACGGCCGTCATCCGCTAGGCCCACCTGGCCTGGAGGAGGTTGATGCCGGGGTAGGGCTGGGCCCTTATCCCGCTGAGCCGTGCCGGGTCCCAGGCCGTCATCAGCTCGTTGTGGACGACCGGGTAGAGCACGGCCTGTTCGGCGACGACGTCGATGTAGTCCTGGACCATCGCCTTCTTCCGCGCCGGGTCGGGCTCCCGGGTGGCCCGGTCCATGTCCTTGAAGAGCTGCCGGGCGACGGGGTCGGCGGCCCAGCGGGTGTACTGCATCCAGAGGTTCTCGGGACCGTGGTTGTAGTGCATGATCAGGTCGGCGTCGAGGCCGAACTGGTTGGGGTTCGAGGCGGCCACGACGACCTGGTAGTCCTGCTTCTGGTCCAGCTTCGTGAACACGGCCGTGGTCTCCTGCGGCGACAAGGTCGTCTGCACCCCGATCGCGTCCCAGGACGCCTTGATGGTCGGCAGGCAGTCGACGATCCAGCTGACGTTGACGGCCAGGATGTCGATGCTCAGCCCCTTGACCCCGGCCTGCCTCAGCAGCGCCTTCGCCTTGTCCGGGTCGTGGTCGTAGACCGTCTTCGCCCGGCGGTAGGACGGGTTGGCCTCGTCGAGGAAGGAACTGGACGGCTTGCCGTGGCCCTTGAGCGCGACCTCCACCATCTTCCCGGTGTCGATGGCGTAGCGCAGCGCCTGGCGCACCCGCACGTCGTCGAACGGCTTGTGCGCGGTGTTGAACATCAGGAACAGGTTGTTCATCCCGGCCCCGCCGGCGACCGTCATGCCCCCGCTCTCCAGCTGCCCGATGTTGGCGTAGGGGATGTTGTCGGCGATCTGCGCGCCCGCGCTCGACCCCGAGATCTTCGCGACGCGCGGTGCGGCGTCCACGATCGTCAGCCAGTTCATCTTCCGGAAGGCGGGCTTGCGGGGGCCGTTGTAGCCGTCGAACGCCTCGAACGTCGTGTTGGACTTCGGGTGGTGCGCGGTCTGCCGGTACGGCCCCGAGCCGATCGCCTTGCCCTTGATGGCGTCGTCCCAGGCACCCGGCCGGGAGAACACGTGCTTCGGCATGACCTTGGCGAGCGTCAGCCGCGACAGCCCGTCCGGGAACGGGAACTTCAGCACCAGCTCCACGTTCCGCGCGTCGATCTTCCGGACCTCCTTCAGCCAGCTCGCGAAGAAGCCCTTGGCGAGGGTCTGCGTGTCCGGGTCGAGGATCCGCTCGAAGACGAAGACGACGTCGTCGGCGGTGACCGGCGCGCCGTCGTGGAACCTCGCACCCTCCCGCAGCGTGAACCTCCACGTGGTGCCGCCCGGGTCCTTCGGCACCTCGGTCGCCAGCGCGGCGTACGGCTCGCGCGAGATCGGGTCCGTGTCCAGCAGCCCCTCGTAGATGTGGTGGTTGGCGGCCATGCAGAACGCGGACGCCGTCTGCGTGGGGTCCCAGCTGCCGTCGTTGCCGTAGCCGATCACCGCGGTCAGGGTCCGGTCCCGGCCGCCGCCGCTGCCGGTGTCGTTGGTGGACTCCGGCCCGGAGCAGGCCGACAGCGACGCGGAGACGGCGGCGGCCGCGCCCAGCGCGCCCGTGTACTTCAGGAACGCCCGGCGGTGCGGCGCCGGCACGTCGGGGGTCACGTCGCGCACGGGTCCTCCAGCGAGGTCTGGGGGGAGGGGACTGGCAGCGGAGATACGACGTCCTACGTCCTCTGGTCAGCGCGACCATAGGAGGGGCCGTGGGGGTGGTCAAGAGCTCGCACACGAATGGCGTAGCCGCCAGAGGGCGGACCAATGGCGCTGCGCGGCGACTCAGTTGACGGTGTATCAGCGCAGGTGCGGCACCGGTGCCGAGCCGTTCTCGCGGCCTGCGCCGGGCCGGCGGACCTTCGCGTTCCGCCACCTGGCGGGCGGGGGCGGACCAGGATGAGGGGGTGAGCGAGCTGTGGAACGAGAGTGACGCCGGCGTCCTGCGCCTGCCGTCCGGCCGGCTGGTACGGGGCCGGGGCCTGCGCCACGCCCTGGACCCCGGGGCGCCCCGGCCCTCCTACGGCGTCTACCTGCTGGACCGGCCGCCGCCCCAGGTCCCCTGGGCGTCCGCGTGGATCCGCTGGCCCGACTTTCGCCTCCCGTCGGACCGGGCGGCGGCACGGGCGGTGCTGGCCGACGCGTGGGAACGCAGCGCCGGGGAGCGGGTGGAACTCGCCTGCGGAGGCGGCCGAGGCCGCACGGGCACGGCACTGGCCTGCCTGGCGGTGCTGGAGGGGGTACCGGGGGAGGAGGCGGTGGCGTACGTCCGCCGGTATTACCACCGGGGTGCGGTGGAGACGCCGTGGCAGCGGCGGTACGTGCGCCGGTTCGGCGAGGGGTGAACACGGGCCGGCCGGTACGCGAGCGGGCAGTGGCGGGCATGGGCGAGCCTCTCCTTCGGCGCGGTCACCTCATCCCTTGGTCGCGGCGGCGTAGACCGACGGCCGACGGCGCGCCCGACGCCCCTTCGGCACAGTGGGCGGCATGGATGAGACCGAGGGGACCGGGCGGACGCGGGGAATCAGCCGGGCGCAGTTCCTGGCGGGGGCCGCGGCGGTGGGGATCGCCGGGGTGGCGGGGCAGGCCCGGGCCGTGGACGCCCCGCACGGCCGCGGGCTGCGGCGCCGGGGCGTCGTCTACACGGTCGGGGCCGGGGAGACGCCGGGCACCGCGTGGAGCGCCCGGCGGATGCGCCACGACATCCGGGCCATCCGGGACGGACTGCGCGCCGACACCGTCGACGTCACGGGCGACGGCGTCGAGCGCCTCACGACGACCGCCGCCGAGGCCGCCGAGCGCGGGCTGCACGTCTGGCTGCAGCCGACCCTCGGAGACGCCCCGCAGCGCGACATCCTGGAGCACATGGCCGAGACCGGCCGGTTCGCGGAGCGGCTGCGGAAGCACGGCGCGAGCGTCGACTTCAGCGTCGGCTGCGAGTTCTGGCTGTTCGTCCCCGGCATCCTGCCGGGCGGAACGGCGCTGGAGCGCATCGAGAACCTCCGCAACGGCACCGTCGACCGGCCGACGACGCTGCGCCGCCTCACCGCGTTCACGGCGAAGGCCGCGCGGACCGGCCGCTCCGTCTTCAAGGGCAACCTGAGCTACGCCGCGGCCCAGGACATCGACGACCCGGACTGGAACCTCTTCGACATCGTCGGCATCGACTACTACTCGTACTTCCGCAAGCGGTCGGATCACGTCCGGGAACTGAAGCAGTACCTGCGCTGGGGCAAGCCGCTGGCCGTCACCGAGTTCGGCACCTGCGCGTACGCCGGTGCGCCCGAGACCGGCGGCATGGGCTGGGACGTCGTCGACTACGACAAGCAACCACCGGAGATCAAGGGCGACCTGGTCCGCAGCGAGCGCGTCCAGGCCGACCACGTGGGCGGGTTGCTGGACGTCTTCGCGTCGATGGGCCTGTACGCGGCGATGGCCTTCGAGTTCATCAGCGCCGACGCCCCGCACCGCCCGGACGCGCCCCGCCTCGACCTCGACATGGCGTCATACGCCCTCACCAAAGTCATCAAGGACCGCCCCGATGACCCCTCCTCCGGCTGGCACTGGGAGCCGAAGGAGGCGTTCCACGCGGTGGCCCGCCGGTACGGGGCGGCGGGCCACCGCACCGTGCAGTCGCAGTAGAGGTCGGCGGCGGGCCGTCGGCCGGTGGCCAGGAACCCGGAGACGGTCCGGTCGCCGCAGGCGTTGCCGTTGTCCAGATGGGCGTCGTGGCCGGTGGAGTTCACGGTGACCATGACGGCCCGGTCCCTGAGGGCCCGGCGCAGCGTGCGCGCCCCGGCGAGCGGGGTGGCGACGTCCCGTTCGTTCTGCACGAGCAGGATGGTGGAGGGCCCGTGACCCGTGTCCGTACGGCCGCCTCCCTCGGAGCGAACAGCCAGGCGGCGCACACCATCGGCCCGCGCGGCATGCCCGCGGTCAGCGGGTGGGCGGCCGGCTCTCGCGGACGTCCTTCTGGTAGGCGTCGGCGGAGTCGGGGGGCAACTGCCTGATCCGGCAGGGGGTTTACCCCATGAACGCCTCTCGGGTGCGCGCCGGTCGCCCCCAACGGCTTCGTGAGAGCCGGTGGTGCGGGGGGTCGTGCGCGCTCCGCGTGGCATTCCGTTGCTCCCGCGGCTGGATTGTTTCGAAAAGCGCCTCGTTCTGCAGTGCCCCGTGCCGAACCCCTGCGCGTTGCGGCGCAGTTGTAGGTCATACACCCCTCCGGAGTGTAGTCGCCGAGCGTCACCGTCAGGACGCGAAGAGTGAAAACGCGCAGGAAGGGGGAGCACGGTGGAGGCACGGAACTCGGCGCCCAGCGCCGGAGAAACGGAGGACGCGGTGAAAGAATTGCGGGCAGAACTCGCCAGGGCCGGAATGATCCCGCCCACACTGGAGCTCGACCCGGTGAGTCTCGCGCGAAAAGCGCCCTGCCCGCTCGTCGCACCGGGTCGCTCCGCCGTACGGGGCACCCGTCGCAGCGCCCTGCACGGCAGCCGTCGGCCCACGGCGGTGCTGCGGTGAAGCCTCCGGTCGGCGCGTACGTCGTGGACACCCGCAGCGGTCGCATCGGCATCGTCATGGGGCATGAGGGGCCCTATGTGCAGCTGAGGCCGTACGGAGGCGGCAGGGAGTGGGACGCCGACCCCCGAGCCGTCCGACACGCCACCCCCGCCGAGCGGCTGAGCGCGGCGACCGCGTACGCCAACGCCCGCAGCAGGGGCGAGGTCCCTTGACGTGACGGCCCTGCCAGAATGGCTCCATGAGTCTGTTCCGCGACGACGGCATCGTGCTGCGCACCCAGAAGCTGGGTGAGGCGGACCGGATCATCACCTTGCTCACGCGCGGTCACGGACGGGTACGCGCGGTGGCCCGGGGCGTGCGCCGGACGAAGTCGAAGTTCGGTGCGCGTCTCGAACCGTTCTCCCACGTCGACGTGCAGTTCTTCGCGAAGGGGAGCGAGCTGGTCGGCCGCGGGCTGCCGCTGTGCACCCAGAGCGAGACCATCGCGCCCTACGGCGGCGGCATCGTCAGCGACTACGCCCGGTACACGGCCGGGACCGTCATGCTGGAGACCGCCGAGCGCTTCACCGACCACGAGGGCGAGCCGGCCGTGCAGCAGTACCTGCTGCTGGTCGGCGGCCTGCGGACCCTCGCCCGGGGGGAGCACGCACCCCATCTCGTGCTCGACGCGTTCCTGCTCCGCTCCCTCGCCGTGAACGGGTACGCCCCGAGCTTCACCGACTGCGCGAAGTGCGGGATGCCCGGACCGAACCGGTTCTTCTCGGTCGCCTCGGGCGGTTCCGTCTGCGGGGACTGCCGCGTCCCCGGCAGCGTCGTACCCTCGCCCCAGGCCCTGGAACTCCTCGGCGCCCTGCTTACGGGAGACTGGGACACCGCCGACGCGTGCGAGGCGCGCTACGTCCGGGAGGGCAGCGGGCTGGTGTCCGCCTATCTGCACTGGCACATGGAGCGCGGGCTGCGCTCCCTGCGCTACGTCGAGAAGTAGCGCGAGCGGCGCACGACAGGGCAGCGCACGACCGAGCAGCACAGCAGTACAGCAGCAAGCGAGCACGAGGAGACGAGAAACACATGGCCGTACGCGGGATCCTGGGGCGCCAGCGCCGGGAGTACAGGACGCCGGAGCCGCACCCGTCCGGCGCGCGGCCCCCGAAGATCCCCGGGGAGTTCGTACCGCAGCATGTGGCGATCGTCATGGACGGTAACGGCCGCTGGGCCAAGGACCGGGGTCTGCCGCGCACCGAGGGGCACAAGGTCGGCGCCGAGCGCGTGCTCGACGTGCTCCAGGGCGCCATCGAGATGGGCGTGGGCGCCATCTCCCTGTACGCCTTCTCCACCGAGAACTGGAAGCGCTCGCCCGACGAGGTGCGCTTCCTGATGAACTTCAACCGGGACTTCATCCGCAAGACCCGGGACCAGCTCGACGAACTGGGCATCCGGGTGCGCTGGGTCGGGCGGATGCCGAAGCTGTGGCGGTCCGTGGCCAAGGAGCTCCAGGTCGCCCAGGAGCAGACCAAGGACAACGACAAGCTCACGCTCTACTTCTGCATGAACTACGGCGGGCGGGCCGAGATCGCCGACGCGGCCCAGGCGCTGGCGGAGGACGTGAAGAGCGGCAGGCTCGACCCGTCCAAGGTCAACGAGAAGACCTTCGCGAAGTACATGTACTACCCGGACATGCCGGACGTGGACCTGTTCCTGCGGCCCAGCGGCGAGCAGCGCACCTCCAACTACCTGATCTGGCAGAGCGCCTACGCCGAGATGGTCTTCCAGGACGTGCTGTGGCCGGACTTCGACCGGCGCGACCTGTGGCGGGCCTGCCTGGAGTTCGCCTCCCGGGACCGCCGCTTCGGCGGGGCGATCCCGAACGAGGAGCTGCTGGCCATGGAGGGCAAGCAGGCATAGGCCCCAAGACGGCGCAGGAGGTCCCGGCGGCCCTCCATCCCCACCGGCCCGACAGCCCCGAGCGGCCCGGGAGCTCCCAATCGGCCCGGCAGCCCCCAATGGCTCGACGGCCCCCAGTGGCTCGACGGCCCCCCGACGGCCCAGGTGCCCCAGCGGCCCGGCAGCCCCGGCGGCCCAGGTGCCCCCAGGGGCCCGCCAACCCCCACCGGCCCGGCAGTCCCTCCGGTGGCAGTCGGGCCGCTGCGGCGGTGTCCTGGTCGCATGGGTTCCACCGCCGTCAGCGCGCCCGGCCGGACCGTACACCGGGCCGGGGCCTTCGTCGCGTCCTCGCTGGCCCTGTTCTGCATCCAGCTGGACTTCTTCGCGCTCAACCTCGCCATCCCCGGGATATCCGCCGAACTGGACACGACCGTCTCCGCGGCGCAGTGGACGCTATCCGCGTACATGCTCGCCGTCGGCTGCCTGTTCATCGTCGGGGGACGGCTGGGCGACCTCCTCGGCCGGCGCCCGATCCTGCTGGCCGGGACCGGGCTGTTCGCCGCCGCCTCCGTCGGCTGCGCCCTCGCCCCGAGCCTCGGTGTGCTCGTCGTGGCCCGGATCGTGCAGGGCGCGGGCGCGGCGCTGATCTTCCCCGTGTCGGTCTCCGTCATCACCAACGCCTATCCGGAGGAGACCCGCGCCCGGGCGCTCGGCGCGATGTTCGGCATCGCCAACGTCGGCACCGCCCTCGGACCGTTCGTCGGCGGCGGCTTCACCGACGGGCCGGGCTGGCGGTGGATCTTCTGGCTGCTGGCCCCGCTCAGCGCCCTCTCCCTGCTGATCGCCCTGCGGTACGTCCCCGACTCACGGGACGAGAGCGCGCCGCGCCAGATCGATCTGCCGGGATGTCTGGCCGTCGTCGCGAGCCTGGCCGCCCTGACCCTGGCCGTGGAGCGGGGAAGCGCCTGGGGCTGGGACCACGCCCGCACGCTCGCCCTGTTCGGGACCGCCGTGGTGGCCGGCGGTCTCTTCGCAGTGCGGGAGCGGACCTGCCGGCATCCGCTGGTCGACTTCCGGCTCTTCCGCAACATCCGCTTCGACCTGGTCACCGTGATGGGCTCGCTCGCGAACATGGGTTACGCCGTCACCGTGTTCCTCGCCACGCTCCAGTTGCAGCAGGTGCGGGGCCTGTCGGCGATCCTGTCCGGCACGGTGTTCCTCGCCCCGGCCGTCATGGTCGCCTGCTCGGGACCGATCGGCGCCTGGCTGTCCGGCCGGATGCGCGCCACCAGCGTCATGGCCCTGGCCGGGACGATCGCCGGCACCGGCATGATCGGGCTCAGCTTCGCCTGGTCCTGGTGGGTCTACCTGCCCGTCTTCACCTGGTGCGCGCTCGGGCTCGGCCTGGGCTGGACCTTCGCCAGTGTCGCCACCCAGCAGGTCGTCTCACCCGCCCGGGCGGGAGAGGCCTCGGGCGTCGTCCTCACGGCCCTCGTCACGCTCGGCGCGATCGGCCTCGCGGCGGTGGCGGCGGCCATCACGTCGCTCACTCCCGAGACCGGCCCGGAGGACGCCTACGACCTCATCCTGCGCGTCGGCGGCGCCGTGATCCTGGCCTCCTCGGCCCTGTCACTGCTCGTCCGCCACAGACTGAGCGCCCGCGGCCTCATCCCGTCCTGAGAAACGTGCAAGCGGGGCAGGTGGCCACCGACCTCAGGGGCGCGGGGAACTGCGCGACCAGCCCCCACCCCTCCGCAGCCGCAACGCAGCCTCATCCCGTCCTGACCAACGGGGCAGAGGGACACCAACCCAAGGGGCGCGGGGAACTGCGCGACCAGCCCCCACCCCTCCGCAGCCGCCACACAGCCTCACCCCACCGCGCGGAGGAGAACCGGCTCAACCGCCGGAGGCCCCCGCACAGTCGGCGCACGTCCCGAAAATCTCCACCGTGTGCGCCACGTTCACATACCCGTGCTCCGCCGCGATGGCATCGGCCCACTTCTCCACGGCCGGCCCTTCCACCTCGACGGCCTTGCCGCAGCCACGGCACACGAGGTGGTGGTGATGGTCGTCGGTGGAGCAACGCCGGTACACCGACTCGCCGTCGGCCGTGCGCAGGACGTCGACCTCACCGGCGTCGGCGAGGGACTGCAGCGTGCGGTAGACCGTGGTGAGCCCGACCGAGTCGCCCTTGTGCTTGAGCATGTCGTGCAGTTCCTGCGCACTGCGGAACTCGTCGACCTCCTGCAGGGCCGCCGCCACAGCGGCCCGCTGCTTGGTGGCGCGGCCCTTCACGGACGGTCCAGCGGTCGTCACCGTTGCCTCCTCACGTCTGCCTTGCCCGGGCCATTGTGCCAGCCCGGGGTGGCGGCGGTCAGACGCCGACCTCGTCGGTCGCCTGCCGGCTGCCCGGGATCGCGCACTCGGCGGGATCGGCCGCACCGTCCGCGGCCGCCCGGGCCCGGGCGCGGCGGCGGGCCAGCGGGGCCGCGAGCGCCGTCAGGGCGATGAACGCGCCGATGGTCAGCAGCACGATGGTCGCCCCGGGCGGCACGTCCTGGTAGTACGAGGTGACGGTGCCGCCGATCGTCACGCTCACGCCGATGGCCACGGCGATCACGAAGGTCGCGGCGAAGCTGCGGGCGATCTGCTGGGCGGCCGCGACCGGCACCACCATCAGCGCACTGACCAGCAGCAGCCCGACCACGCGCATCGCCACCGTCACCGTGACGGCCGCGGTGACGGCCGTCAGCAGGTTCAGCACGCGCACCGGCAGGCCCGTCACCCGGGCGAACTCCTCGTCCTGGCTGACCGCGAACAGCTGCCGCCGCAGGCCGAGGGTGACCAGGACGACGAACGCGGCCAGGACGCAGATCGCGGTGACGTCCGACTGGGACACCGTCGACAGGGAGCCGAACAGGTACGACGTCAGGTTGGCGTTGGAGCCCGTCGGTGCGAGGTTGATGAACATCACACCGCCGGCCATGCCGCCGTAGAACAGCATCGCGAGGGCGATGTCGCCGCGGGTCTTGCCGTACCAGCGGATCAGCTCCATGAGGACCGCGCCGAGGACGGAGACCAGGGTCGCCATCCACACCGGGGACCAGCTGAGCAGGAAGCCGAGGCCCACGCCGGTCATCGCGACGTGGCCGATGCCGTCGCCCATCAGGGCCTGGCGGCGCTGGACCAGGTAGATGCCGACCGCGGGGGCGGTGATGCCGACCAGGACGGCGGCGAGCAGGGCCCGCTGCATGAAGGCGTAGTCGAGGAAGTCCATCAGCTCAGCAGTCCCGTGCGGATCGGTTCGGCGCCCGCGGGTGCGTGCGGGTGCACGTGGTCGTGGCCGGGCAGGGCGTGCTGTCCGACGGCCTTCGGGGGCGGCCCGTCGTGGACGACACAGCCGTCGCGCAGGACGACCGCCCGGTCGATCAGAGGCTCCAGCGGGCCCAGTTCGTGCAGCACGAGCAGCACCGTCGCGCCCTGCGAGACCTGCTCGGTGAGGGTGTGCGCGAGGACCTCCTGGCTGGCCAGGTCGACACCGGCCATCGGCTCGTCCATGATCAGCAGCTCGGGTTCGGAGGCGAGCGCGCGGGCGATCAGGACGCGCTGGTGCTGGCCGCCGGAGAGGGCGTCGACGGAGTCCTTGGCCCGGTCGGCCATGCCGACGAGGTCCAGGGCGCGCCGTACGGCCGCGTGGTCGGCCTTGCGCAGCACGCCGAAGCGGGCCCGGGACAGACGGCCGGAGGACACCACCTCGGTGACCGTGGCGGGCACCCCGCCGGCGGCCGTGGTGCGCTGCGGGACGTAGCCCACGCGGTGCCAGTCGCGGAACCGGCCGCGGTCCGTGCCGAACAGCTCGATGGCGCCGGCGCCGGTCTGCACCTGGCCGATGATGCTGCGCACGGCCGTGGACTTGCCCGAGCCGTTCGCGCCGAGCAGCGCGACGACCTCGCCGCGGTGCACGGTGAGGTCGATGCCGCGCAGTACGGGGCGCGAGCCCAGGTCCGCGCGGACGCCGCGCAGGGATACGACGGGCTCGGTCATGCCGTCCTCCGATGGGTCGATCACTTGGCTCCCAGGGCCGTCCGCAGGGCCTTGAGGTTGGCTTCCATCACCTGGAAGTAGTCGTCGCCGCGGGACGTGTCGGTGATGCCCTCCAGCGGATCGAGGACGTCCGTCTTCAGGTGCGCGTCGCGGGCGAGGGTCTTCGCGGTCTTGTCGGAGACCAGTGTCTCGTAGAAGACGGTGGTGACGCCGTCGGCCTTCGCCTCCTGCTGGAGCTCGCGGACGCGGGCGCCGCTGGGCTCGCTCTCGGGGTCGAGACCGGAGATGGCCTCCTGGGTGAGGCCGTAGCGCTCGGCGAGGTAGCCGAAGGCGGCGTGGTTGGTGAAGAAGACCTTGGTCTTCGTGTCCTTCAGGCCGTTCTCGAACTCGCCGTTCAGCCCGTTCAGCCTCTTGACCAGGGCCTCGGTGTTCTTCTTGTAGTCGGCCGCGTGGTCCGGGTCGGCCTTCTCGAAGGCCTTGCCGACGCCCTGGGCGATCTCGGCGTACTTCACCGGGTCGAGCCAGACGTGCGGGTCGCGGCCGTGCTCCTCCTCGTCGGAGTGCTCCTCGGAGTGGGCTTCCTCACCCTCGTGGCTGTGGCCGCCGGTGCCGTGGTCCTCGAGGTGGGTCAGCGTGGCCGCGTCGATCTTGGTCTTGATGCCGGTCTGGCCGACGGCCTCGTCGACGGCGGGCTGGAGACCCTTGAGGTAGAGCGCCGCGTCGGCCTCCTCCAGCTGCGCGCGCTGCTTGGTGCTGATCTCCAGGTCGTGCGGCTCCTGGCCGGGCTCGGTCAGGCTGGTGACGTTCGCGTGGTCGCCGCCGATCTGCTGCGCGAGGAACGCCATGGGGTAGAACGAGGCGACGACGTCGAACTTGTCCGTGTTGCCCGTCGCCGCGCTGTCGCTGGAGCAGGCGGTCAGGGTCAGGGTGCCGAGGCCGAGAGCGGAGGCCACGGCGGCGGGTATGAGGCGTCGTCGTACGTTCATGACACTCATTTTCAACAAATATGGAAACCGTTGTCAACAAACGGTCTCAGCGGAGTCCCGGCGGGTCCTTGAGGCCGCCATGGGGGGAGCGATTTGATTGAGGGGGCGCCCCCGCCGGTAACCTGAATCATTCGCTGGAAGCAACTCGCTTCGCCCGCCCGGATCCCGACCACCACCCCTCATCGAGGCGCTTCCACTCCGCACCCGTCAGTATTCGTCGTCGTAATGAAGAGAGCACCGTGGCCGCCGACAAGATCGACACCATCGTCAGCCTGAGCAAGCGCCGTGGCTTCGTATTCCCCTGTAGTGAGATCTACGGCGGTCAGCGCGCCGCTTGGGACTACGGCCCCCTGGGTGTCGAGCTCAAGGAGAACCTCAAGCGCCAGTGGTGGCGCTACATGGTGACGTCGCGCGAGGACGTCGTGGGCATCGACTCGTCCGTGATCCTGGCCCCCGAGGTCTGGGTCGCCTCCGGTCACGTCGCCACCTTCACGGACCCGCTGACCGAGTGCACCTCCTGCCACAAGCGGTTCCGCGCGGACCACCTGGAGGAGGCCTACGAGGAGAAGAAGGGCCGCGCCCCGGAGAACGGCCTCCTCGACGTCAACTGCCCCAACTGCGGCAACAAGGGCCAGTTCACCGAGCCCAAGCAGTTCTCGGGCCTGCTGTCCACCCACCTCGGCCCGACCCAGGACTCCGGCTCCGTCGCCTACCTGCGTCCCGAGACCGCGCAGGGCATCTTCACCAACTTCTCGCAGGTGCAGACCACCTCGCGCCGCAAGCCGCCGTTCGGCATCGCCCAGATGGGCAAGTCCTTCCGCAACGAGATCACGCCCGGCAACTTCATCTTCCGCACCCGCGAGTTCGAGCAGATGGAGATGGAGTTCTTCGTCAAGCCGGGCGAGGACGAGAAGTGGCAGGAGTACTGGATGGAGCAGCGCTGGAACTGGTACACCGGTCTCGGCCTGCGCGAGGAGAACATGCGGTGGTACGAGCACCCGCAGGAGAAGCTCTCCCACTACTCCAAGCGCACCGCCGACATCGAGTACCGCTTCCAGTTCGGCGGCAGTGAGTGGGGCGAGCTCGAGGGCGTCGCCAACCGCACCGACTACGACCTCGGCGCCCACTCCAAGGCCTCCGGCCAGGACCTCACCTACTTCGACCAGGAGGCCGGCGAGCGCTGGACCCCCTACGTCATCGAGCCCGCGGCCGGTGTCGGCCGCGCGATGCTGGCGTTCCTCCTGGACGCCTACATCGAGGACGAGGCCCCCAACGCCAAGGGCAAGATGGAGAAGCGCACCGTGCTGCGCCTCGACCACCGCCTCGCCCCGGTGAAGGTCGCGGTGCTGCCGCTGTCCCGCAACCCGGAGCTGTCCCCGAAGGCCAAGGGCCTGGCCCAGGCGCTGCGGCAGAACTGGAACATCGAGTTCGACGACGCCGGTGCCATCGGCCGCCGCTACCGCCGCCAGGACGAGATCGGTACGCCGTTCTGCGTGACCGTCGACTTCGACACCCTCGAGGACAACGCGGTGACCGTCCGCGAGCGCGACTCGATGAAGCAGGAGCGCGTCTCCCTCGACCAGATCGAGGGCTACCTGGCGGCCCGCCTCGTCGGCTGCTGACCGCCTCTCACTGCCGCGCGGTGCCGGGTTCCTCCACGGAGGGGCCCGGCGCCGCGGCGTTTCACGGCTCCTGGCCGGCTCGGACGCTCAGAGGTCGAGGTCGACGTAGACGCACGCGTGGTCCGAGGCGCGGTTCCACTTCGAGGTGACGGTGTCGAAGGACTTGAACGTGGACGGGGCCCAGACGCCGCGCCGTTCCACCTCCACGTGCTGCACCTGCTCCCACAGGGGTGGCGGCAGCAGCACGTAGTCGAGCTTCTGGCTCTCGGAGGCGCCCGTGCCGTGGGTGCCCGGGGCGCCCCGGTAGGACGGGTGGCTCATCACGTCCCGCAGGCCCGTCCCCAGCAGGGCCCGGATCGCCTCGCTGGACGGCTCGTCGTTGAGGTCACCCGCGACCACGACGTAGGGGGAGCGCTCCAGGGCGGCCTGGTAGATCGACGCCACCCTCTTGGCCTGGGCGACGCGCAGCTCCGGGTCGTCGCCGCTCTGGCTCTTGAGGTGGTTGCCCAGCAGCCACAGCGGAGTGCCGCCGATCTGGATCTCGTACTCGGGGCAGTCCCGGCTGAACAGATACGTGCCGGGGCGGTCCGGGTCCGTGTCGAACACGTGCGACCGCAGGGACGTGATCGGGTGGCGGCTGAGGATCCCCACGTCGATGCCGCGCGGGTCGTTCCCGTCGATCACCATGTCGTACGGGTACGGCGTCCTCTTCAGGTCGGCGCCCAGCACCTGCTCGTTGAAGCGGCGCAGGGTCGTCCGGTCCTCCACCTCCACCGTGAGCAGGATGTCCGCGTCGACCTCGGTGATCACGCGGCCCGTGTTGTGCACCACCTCCCAGTCGAGGTCGTCACGGACCAGTTCCACCCAGCCCGTCCACCCCGAGCGGCCCTTGGCCACGATCTCGAAGGTGACGTGCTCGCCGCCGCCCTTCGTCCTGAACAGCGTGCCCTGGCCGCGCGTCTCGTTGACGAAGAACGGCCTGTCCGAGCGGGAGTCGTGCACCCGGTGCTTCTTCAGGAGTTCGGCGGCACGGGCCTTGGTGTCGTCGTCGTAGGTCTTCTTCTCCAGGAGGGAGACCAGCTCGGCGTAGTCGTCGAGGATCTCGCGGCGCTGCTTGTCGCCCGGCAGGCGGAAGACCTTGGGGCGGCGGAAGAGGTTCTCCGTGTTGAAAGTCGCGATACGGATCGTCATGACGCGCTCCCTCGGGCGGCGCAGGAGTGCCGCGCGACCGATGGGCGGGCGCCGCCGGGGAGACCGCTCACCGGCACTTTCCATTGTCCGAGCCGGTGTGAAGCGTGTCGAACGGTGGGGCGATTGGGGCCTGTGCGATCGCCGGGGCGCGTGGATCGGGCCTTGAGGGCCGAGGGGGGTGGTCCTGGAGGGGCCAGGGTGGTTGGTTCTGGTGGGCCGAGGGGCTGGTCCTGGAGGGCCAGGGTGATTGGTTCTGGAGGGCCGAGGGCGCTGGTCCTGGATTGTCCAGGGGGATTGGTCCTGGAGGGCCGAGGGTGATTGGTCCTGTTCCGGTGGGCGGGGCGGACCCAGGGTGGCGGCATGAGCATCGCGTTCCTGCTGACCACCCTTGTCGTCGTCGCCACGCCGGGCACCGGCGTCGTCTACACCCTCGCCGCCGCACTCTCCCGGGGGAGCCGCGCCGGTGTCGTCGCGGCCGTCGGCTGCACGCTCGGCATCGTCCCGCACCTGCTGGCCACGGTCACCGGCGCCGCCGCGCTGCTGCACGCGAGCGCGACCGCGTTCCAGGTACTGAAGTACGCCGGTGTCGCCTACCTCCTGTACATGGCGTGGGCGACGGCGCGGGACAAGAGCGCGCTCGTGGTGGAGGAGGACGAGGCGGCCCCGGAGGTGCCGGCGCGGCGGGTGATCGTGCGCGGCGTGCTGGTCAACATCCTCAACCCGAAGCTGACGATCTTCTTCTTCGCGTTCCTGCCGCAGTTCGTGAACCCCGGGGAGCCGCACGCGGTGCCGCGGATGGCGGCGCTCGGCGGGGTCTTCATGCTGGCGACCTTCGCGGTGTTCGCCGCGTACGGGGTACTGGCCGCGTCGGTCCGCCGGCACGTGGTGGGCCGGCCGCGGGTGACGGCCTGGCTGCGGCGGGGCTTCGCGGGGTCGTTCGTGGCACTGGGGGCGAAGCTGGCGTTCACGGCGCGGTAGCCACGGGACGAGGGTGGCGGTCGGCTGACGCGTCCGCGGGCCGCTGACATGTGTCGACTGCCGGCAAGTACCGGCCGATGGCAAGTACCGGCCTGCTGACAAGTATCGGTCTGCTGACAAATACCGGTCTGCTGACAAGTATCGGCTGACAGATATTGAAATCTGTCAGCTGTCATGGCATGGTGGAGGGCATGACGATGCTTACCCGCCCCCTCGGAAACACCGGCCCCCAGGTGTCCGCCCTCGGCCTCGGCTGCATGGGTATGTCCGCCCTGTACGGCGAGGCGGACCGGACCGAGTCCATCGCGACGATCCACGCGGCGCTCGAAGCGGGCGTCACCCTGCTCGACACCGGCGACTTCTACGCCATGGGTCACAACGAGATGCTGATCGGCGAGGCCCTGCGCACCGCCCCCGCTGCCCGGCGCGAACAGGCCCTGATCAGCGTGAAGTTCGGCGCCCTGCGCGGCCCGGACGGCAGCTGGTCCGGCTACGACGGCCGCCCGGCCGCCGTGAAGAACTTCGCCGCCTACTCCCTCCAGCGGCTCGGCGTCGACCACATCGACGTCTACCGCATCGCCCGCCTCGACCCGGACGTCCCCATCGAGGAGACGGTCGGCGCGATAGCGGAGCTCGTCGAGGAGGGCTACGTCCGGCACATCGGCCTCAGCGAGGTCGGTGCCGGGACCATTCGGCGGGCGGCGGCCACCGCACCCGTGTCCGACCTCCAGATCGAGTACTCCCTCATATCCCGCGGCATCGAGGACGAGATCCTCCCCACCACCCGCGAGCTGGGCATCGGCATCACGGCGTACGGCGTGCTCTCCCGGGGCCTGATCTCGGGCCACTTCACCGCCGACCGGCAGCTCGGCGCGGGCGACTTCCGTGCGATGTCGCCGCGCTTCCAGGGCGACAACCTCCGGCACAACCTGAACCTCGTGGAGGCCCTGCGGAAGATCGCCGAGCAGAAGGGCGTCAGCGTCGCGCAGATCGCGATCGCCTGGGTGCTCTCCCGCGGTGAGGACATCGTGCCCCTGGTCGGAGCCCGCCGCCGCGACCGGCTCACGGAGGCACTGGGCGCGCTGGACGTCACGCTGGAGCCGGCCGACCTGGCCGCGATCGAGGAGGCGATACCGGCCGGTGCCGCCGCGGGCGAGCGCTACCCGGCGGCCCAGATGGCGCACCTCGAGAGCTGAACCGGGCGTTGGGTACGGTCAGGGCATGGCACCGACCAGCGAGATCCTGACCGCCGAGCGCATCCTCGAAGCGACCGAGGAGGTGCTGCGGCGCCATGGCCCGGCCAAGGCCACCGTGGTGGACGTGGCGCGTGCGCTCGGCGTCAGCCACGGCAGCGTGTACCGCCACTTCCGGACGAAGGCGGCGCTGCGCGAGGCGGTCACCAAGCGCTGGCTGGACCGCACGTCGGGGCAGCTGTCCGGGATCGTCGCCGCGGACACCGTCCCGGAGGACCGGCTGCGGGAGTGGCTCGCCGCGCTGTTCGCCGCCAAGCGCCGCAAGGCGGGGGAGGACCCCGAGCTGTTCGCCACGTACACGGTCCTCACCGACGAGAACGGCACGGCGGTGAGCGAGCACATCACCGACCTGGAGACGCAGTTGACCCGCATCATCCAGGCCGGCGTCGAGACCGGCGACTTCGCCGCCCCCGACCCGGAGGCCTCCGCCCGCGCGGTCTTCCAGGCCACCGGCCGCTTCCACGACCCCTGTTATGCGCGGGAGTGGGAGGAGCCGGGCACCGAGGCGGACTTCGCAGCGGTGGTCGACCTGCTGGTACAGGGGCTGCGGCGGACGCCGTAGGCCGGGGGCAGGGGGTGGAGTGAGCGCCCAGCCGGGGCGCGTGGGCTGGGGTGAGCGCTTTGGCCAGGGCGCTTGGGCTGGGGTGAGCGCCCAGCCGGGGCGCGTGGGGTTGGGGTGGTGAGCGCCTCAGCCGGGGCACGCGCCCAGCCGGGGCGCTCCGCACGCCACCTCAGCGCCGCCGATACGCCGCCGCCGCGCCACCGGCCATGCCGCCGTCACACCGCTGCGTCATACCGCTGCGTCACGCTGCCGTGTCACGCCGCCCGTCGGATCCACCGTGGCCTGGTGGGCCTCCAGCAGGTGCTCCTCCGCCTTCAGCCAGGGCAGGAACTGGGCGCCTCGGCGCCAGCCGCAGGTGTCGCATCTGATCGTGCGCTGCACGCCCGTCCGGAGCACCCGCACCACGTGCTCCCGGCCGTGCTGGTCCCACCGGCTGACCTTGCTCGTGTCGATCTGCGCCATGACGCCCTCCGCATCGAGAAACTGCCGTCCCGGCCTGCCCGCAGCAAGGAGTGTGCAGCACGACCGACATCAACAGGGCTTCCCCGGAAGTGCGTTATCAGGCTGTGAGAGACCTCAGGCAATCGTGCGGGGCAGCCGCAGGCTCAGCAGACCGGTCAGCAGGACACCGCCGAGCTGCACCAGCAGCGTCGTGACCAGGGCGTCCCGCATACCCATCCCCGGGACCAGCGACAGGAACAGCGTGCCCAGGGTCGCCACGCCGAGGGCCAGCGCCGACTGCTGGGTGGTGATCATCACGCCGCTGCCGACCCCGGCCCGGGCGGGCGGCACCTCGGAGAGGATCACTCGGTAGATGACGGGGAGTTGCAGCGCCTGGCCCGCACCGGCGACCGCCGCGCCCGGGAGCAGTTCGACGAAGCCCAGATGCGGCCAGAACCGCCAAGCGGCCAGCGTCATCAGGGCCAGGCCCACACCCTGGAGGGCGGCGCCGGCCGTCACCACACGGGTGCCGTACCGGGCGACCAGGCGCGGACCCAGCAGCGAGAACACGAAGAACACCACCGCCAGCGGCGCGAGCGCCAGACCGGCGGCGACCGGACTCAGACCGGCCCCCTGCTGCAACGCCACCGCGATCACGAACATGAACCCGCTGAAGCCGATCGAGAAGGGCAGCACCAGCAGAAGTCCGCGGCGCAGCGAGGTCAGCGCGAACATACTCGGCGGCACCAGCGGCGTACGGCCCGCGCGGTCGGCCCGCCGCTCCACCGTAAAGAACGCCGCCACCACGAAGGGGAAGGCCGCCAGGGACAGCCACGTCCACAGCGGCCAGCCCGCCGACCGGCCCTCGGTGAGCGGCACGAGGAGGGTGAGGAGGGAGGCCGCGAGGAGGAACGTGCCCGGGACGTCGACGGGTTCCGGGCGCGTCGAGCGGGTCTCGGGGACGGCCCGGACGGCCGGAACCAGCCCCGCGAGCACGACGGGCACATTGACGAGGAACACCGACCGCCAGCCGGTCCCGGCGATGTCCGCGGCCACCAGGACCCCGCCGAGGATCTGCCCGGCGACCATCGCCAGTCCGGCGGTCGCGCCGTACAGGCCCATGGCCCTGGCCCGCCGGGGGCCGGTGGTGGTCGCCTGGATGGTGGCGAGCACCTGCGGCAGCATCGCGGCCGCCGACGCGCCCTGTGCGACCCGGGCCGCCACCAGCGACCAGGCGCCGGGCGCCAGCCCGCAGGCCAGCGAGGTCAGCCCGAAGGCCGCCATCCCCGCGAGGAACAGCCGCCGCCGGCCGAACAGATCGCCGAGCCGGCCCCCGAGGACCAGCAGGACGGCGTACGACAGGCCGTACCCGGCGACGACGAGTTCGAGCACGGACTCGCTCGCGCCGAGGTCGGTGCCGATGGTGGGCAGGGCGACGTTGACGATGAAGAAGTCGATGAGGGGGAGGGCCGCGGCCAGCAGCACCGCGAACAGCCCGAGCCCGCCGAGCACGGGAGCGGGGGCGGTGGGTGAACGGACGGGACTCGGGGCAAGGGATTCGGTGGTCACGGTCACGAGCCTGCGGCGTCGCCCAGGCTGGTACCAGAGTGTTCTTATCCTGGTAGTGGCACCACCTGGAAACAGGGTCCGGGCAAGGGCATGCTGGGGGCATGACGACCACGGCGCACGAGACGACGCCCCGCGGACCCGCGGCGCAGGCCGTGCCCCGCGACACCGACGTGCGCCGGCACGAACTGGCGGCCTTCCTGCGCAGCCGCCGCGAGCGGATCGCCCCCGAGCAGGTCGGGCTGCCCCGGGGCCGCCGGCGCCGCACCCCCGGACTGCGCCGGGAGGAGGTCGCCCAGCTCTCCGCGGTGGGCGTCACCTGGTACACGTGGCTGGAGCAGGCCCGGGACATCCAGGTCTCCGTGCAGGTCCTGGACGCGCTGGCCCGGGCGCTGCTGCTCGACCCGAGCGAACGCGCACACCTCTTCCAGCTCGCCGGGGCCGCCGATCCGACCCCGGCGACCATGTGCCCGTCGGTCACACCGGCGATGCGGGCCCTGCTGGGGCAGGTCGAGCCGTTCCCGGCGTGCCTGCAGAACAGCCGGTACGACATCCTCGCTTTCAACCGCACCTACGGGCTGCTGCTGTGCGACCTGGACACGGTGCCGCCGGAGGACCGCAACTGCATCGTCCTCTCCTACACCCACCCCGAGTGGCAGTCCTCGATCGTGCACCTGGAGGAGACCCAGCGCCTCATGGCGGCCCGCTTCCGCGCGATGATGGCCGGCCATCTCGCCGAGCCGGCCTGGAAGATGCTTCTCGACCGGCTGCACAGCGAGTCACCCGCGTTCCGCAAGGCCTGGGACCGCCACGAGGTGGTCGCCCACCGCTCCAAGCGCAAGGAGTTCCGCAACCGCCACGTCGGCCGCATCACCGTCGACCACACGGACCTGTGGCTGACACCCGGTACGGGACCACGGATCGTCACATACGTCCCGGCGGACGAGGAGTCCCGGCGGCGGCTGGACATGCTCCAGGAGATGGCCCTGAACAGGGAGATGGCCCTGAACAGGGAGATGGCCCTGAACAGGGAGATGGCGCTGAACAGGGAGTCGGGCCCTCAGGCTCTCTCCCGGTAGTTCATGGACCAGTGGGTGCCGAAGAAGCGGGCCTCCGTCTCGGTCCGCTCCAGGCCGGGCCGCCGGGCGGGCTCGCTCCAGCCGGTGATGCGGGTGAGCCGCTCCATCCAGTCGAAGGCAGAGGTGGCCGTTCGCCGGTCCAACCTGCCCAGCAGGTCGTCGACGGTGGCTTGCGTGCGCTCCATGGCGGACAGTGAAGCGCACGGCACCGGCCATCAGCGGTCCGCGGTCACCGCCACGTCCCGCACCTCCGGTGGCTCCAGGCGCCGCGCGGCCCGCTCGGCGGTCCCGCGGGCCCACCGCCCGTTCGTCACCGCCCCCAGCGCCAGCACCGCGAACCCGCACACGGCGAGGATCCACCACCCGGGCCTGGCCGCGGACACGAACACCTCGCGGTACGAGGACGCGCCGACGCCCGAGGCGAGCACCGCGCCCACCACGGCCACGCCCAGCGTCTGGCCGAGCTGCCGGCTCGTGGAGGCGACCGCCGCGGCCACGCCCGCCTGGGCGCGCGGCATGCCGGACACCGCCGTGTTGGTGATGGGCGCGTTGACGAAGCCGAAGCCGATGCCGAACAGGACATAGCCGGCGAAGAGCGTGACATCGGAGGTCTCGGCCTCGAACGCGGCGAACAGGACGCCGCTGGTCGTCATCGCCGTGCCCGCGATCAGCAGGGGCAGGCGCGGACCGCGGGAGCCGACGAGGCGGCCCGACAGCGGTGCGCACAGGAACGTCGGCACGGCCATCGGAAGCATCCACAGGCCCGCCTCCAGGGCGGTCAGGCCCCGCACGTTCTGCAGGTACAGCGTCGACAGGAACAGGAAGCCGCCGAGCGCCGCGAACGCGCTGATCGCGATCACCGTCGCCCCGCTGAACGGCGCCGAGCGGAAGAACCGCAGGTCGATCAGCGGCTCCTTGCGACGCGGCTCGTAGAGGAGCAGTCCCACCAGGGCCGCGAGGGCGACGGCGGCCAGCGGCGCGATCGACCCGAACGGCGTGCTCGGCGCCTCGATGATCGCGTACGTCAGTGAGCCGAACAGCGCGATCACCAGCACTTGCCCGACCGGGTCGGGGCGGCGGGCCCGGGGCGCGCGGGACTCGGGGACGAAGCGCAGGGTGAGCAGCAGGGCCGCCAGGCCCACCGGCAGATTGATCCAGAAGATCGAGCGCCAGCCGACGGAGTCCACCAGCAGGCCCCCGACCAGCGGGCCGGCGGCCATCGATATGCCGACCACCGCGCCCCAGGCGCCGATCGCCCGGGCCCGCTCCCGCGGGTCCGTGAAGGTGTTGGTGATGATGGACATGGCGACGGGGTTCAGCATCGAGCCGCCCACCGCCTGCACCATCCGGAAGGCGACCAGCGCCTCCAGATCGGGCGCGAGGGAGCACAGCACCGAGCCGGCGGTGAACACCACCAGACCCGCCATGAAGACCCGCTTGCGGCCGATCCGGTCGGCCGTGGAGCCCGCGAGCATCAGCAGCGAGGCCAGGACCAGGGTGTAGGCGTCGATCGTCCACTGCAGGCCGGATGTGCTCGCGTGCAGGTCCTGCTGCATGGAGGGCAGGGCCACGTTCAGGACCGTGTTGTCGAGGCTCACGATCAGCAGGCTCATGCAGCAGATCGCGAGCACCAGCATGCGGCGGCGATGACTGAGCTCGGGCATGCGGTCCATCGTACGCCGACTTCGATAGTGTGGCTAACTAATGACTTTGCCCTCTCATTGCACGGCACAATGGAGGCATGTCCACGCCCCTCCAGATCGGTCCGCACACCGTCCGGCCGCCCGTCGTCCTGGCCCCCATGGCCGGGATCACCAACGCGCCCTTCCGCACCCTGTGCAGGGAGTTCAGCGGCGGCAAGGGCCTGTTCGTCAGCGAGATGATCACCACCAGGGCCCTGGTCGAGCGCAACGAGAAGACCATGCAGCTCATTCACTTCGACGCGAGTGAGCGCCCCCGTTCCATCCAGCTGTACGGCGTGGACCCCGCGACCGTCGGCAAGGCCGTCCGCATGATCGCGGAGGAGGACCTCGCCGACCACATCGACCTGAACTTCGGCTGCCCCGTGCCGAAGGTCACCCGCAAGGGCGGCGGCTCGGCGCTGCCCTACAAGCGGCACCTGCTGCGGGCCATCCTGCGCGAGGCCGTCAGCGGGGCCGGCGACCTGCCGGTGACGATGAAGATGCGCAAGGGCATCGACGACGACCACATCACCTTCCTCGACGCCGGCCGCATCGCCGTCGAGGAGGGCGTCACCGCCATCGCCCTGCACGGCCGCACCGCCGCCCAGCACTACGGCGGCACCGCCGACTGGGACGCCATCGCCCGGCTGAAGGAGCACGTGCCGGAGATCCCGGTGCTCGGCAACGGCGACATCTGGTCGGCCGAGGACGCCCTGCGGATGGTGCGCGAGACCGGCTGCGACGGCGTGGTCGTGGGCCGCGGCTGCCTGGGGCGGCCCTGGCTCTTCTCCGACCTGGTCGCTGCCTTCGAGGGCCGCACCGAGGACATCGCCCGCCCCGCCCTGCGCGAGGTCGCCGACGTCATGGTCCGGCACGCCGCGCTGCTCGGTGAGTGGATCGGCGACGAGTCCAAGGGCGTCGTCGACTTCCGCAAGCACGTCGCCTGGTACCTGAAGGGCTTCGCGGTCGGCTCCGAGATGCGAAAGCGTCTCGCGATCACCTCGTCCCTGGAGGAGCTGCGCTCGGGCCTGGACGAGCTGGACCTCGACCAGCCCTGGCCCGCCGGCGCCGACGGGCCCCGCGGCCGTACGTCCGGCAACAACCGCGTGGTGCTGCCGGACGGCTGGCTGAAGGACCCCTACGACTGCGCCGGAGTCGGCGAGGACGCCGAGCTCGACACCTCCGGCGGCTGATCAGCCCTTCGAGGGGCGCGGCGTGGAGCCGAACGCCGTCAGGAAGCGGTCGCGGAAGGAGCTCATCTTCCACACGGGCGCGTCGTGTTCGGGCCTGAGGCCCTCGGTCCAGTGCCAGTCGGCGACCTTGTCCAGGACCTTCGGGTCCTTCGCGACGATCGACACCGGCACGTCCCGGGAGGCGTGGTCGCCGCTGACCCGGGCGATGGGCTGGTGGTCGCCGAGGAAGACCAGGACGGTGTCGTCGGTGCCGTAGCGCTCCAGCCACTGGGTGAGGCTGGTCACCGAGTACTGGATGGACTTGCCGTACTCCTCGCGGGACCTGGTGGTGTCGGTGATGATGTCCGAGGCCTTGTTGCCGGCCTTCTGGATCGCGTCGAAGACCGACCCGTCGCCGAGTTCGTCCCAGCCGACCGTCTTCGGGATGGGCGCCCAGGGCTGGTGGCTGGAGGTCAGGATGACGAACGACATCAGCGGCTTGTCCCGCTTCTTGCCGTGCACCCGCCGCTGGAACGCCTCCAGCGCGTACTGGTCGGGCATGGTCGACCAGCTGAACTTCGGCCCCTTGTAGCCCAGGTCGAAGGCGTCGTAGAGCTTGTCCAGGCCGTACCACTTCTCCTCCGGCCAGCCCTTCTGCACGCCCGGCATCACACCGACCGTGTCCCAGGCGCCGGTCTTCTGGAAGGCCTTGGTGAGGGTGAGGTGGTCGCCGGCGCTGACCGTGCGGTAGCGCCGCTGGTTGTCGATCCACAGGCCGGACATGGTCGTGGAGTGGCCGAGCCAGCTGCTGCCGCCGTAGGTCGCCGACGTCAGCCAGCCGCTGCGGGCGGCGAAACCGGCCTTCTTCAACGCCTCGGTGCTCGTGTCCAGGGTGCGGTCGACGCCGGGGGCCATGACCGGGTCCTCGATGGCGCTGCGGCCGTAGCTCTCGATGAACGTGAAGACGACGTCCTTGCCGCGCAGGTCCGGCAGCAGTTCGCCGGGCGGGGTGTTGCCGAAGGTGTCCGCCTTCGACTCCTTTACGAACGCCGCCTCGTCCCGCAGCGACTCCAGCGTCCGCTGCGCGTGCACCTTGAGGGCACCGGCCCCGCGCTCGGAGGCGATCGGGCCGCCGAACAAGGTCAGGCCCAGGGCGGAGCAGGTGACCCAGACGACCCCGGCGGCCAGGGCGCCCTGCGAGGCCCGCACCCGGTGGCGGGCCAGCACACCGGCGAGCCGGACCGACGCCGCGACCATGACGGCCGCGACGAGCAGCACGAGCACGACCGCGCCGACGGCGGCGGCGGTCGCGACACCCCCGCCGAAGGTGTCCTCGACGTACGCCTGCGCATCGGGCAGCAGGTCCCAGTCGAGCGCGGCGTTGAAGCCTCGGCCCAGGTACTCGTTGAACCCCATGTCGAGCAGGTTCACGGTGGTCAGCACGGTGAGGCCGAGCCCGTAGAGCACCGCCGCCGCGAGCCGGGGCCGACGGGGCAGCGCCAGGACGACGACGGCCCCGAGAACCGCCTCCACCGGCATCCGCACGAAGCCGGCCGCCTTCAGGGCGGGGAGCGTGTTGGGCAGCAGCAGTGCGCCGAGGACCAGGACGGCGGCGAGAGCCGTGGTGGTGAGACGGAGCACGCGGGCGGACCCGGGATGGCGGGTGCGCCAGGCGCGCGGAGACGAGGGAAGGGAGCCGGTTCCGGTACGTGCGGCCGCCGTCCCCGGAGAACCGGCCGCCGCCGCCCCCTGCTCCGGCCCACCAAACCCCGCCACCCCACCCTCGGCCTCCACCGCGCCCCCGGCCCTGGCCCTGGCCCCGCCGGCCTCGGCCGCCATCTCCGGCCCGGAATCCGCCTCGCCCCCGGTCTTCGCCGCAGTCTCGGCCCTGGCCCCGCCGGCCTCGGCCTCCGTCTCCGGCCCGGCCTCCGCCTCGCCCCCGGTTTTCGCCAGAGTCTCGGCTTCCGCCGCAGCCTCCGTCTCCGGCCCGGCCTCCGCCTCGTCGGGCTTCGCCGCAGCCTCGGTCTCCGTCGCGACCTCGGGTCCCGCCTCCGCCCCGGCCCCGGCCTCCGCCCCGGCCTCCGCCCCGGCCCCGGCCCCTGCCCCGCCCTCGGTGTCTGCCGTGGCCTCGGTGGTGGCCTCGGTTGTGGCGTCGCTCGGCTGCGGCGGCTCGCTGGAGCGTGTGAAGACAGGCACCCGGAGGTCCTTCCCATGCGGAAAAGGTGAGGTGGCGGACCCGGGTGGGGGTGCGGGTCCGCCACCGTTCCGTACGGTGCGTCCTCCAGGTGTGTTCAGCCCGCCGGGCCAGCGCTCGGCAAACACCCGGCAAACGGCGGGCCAACCGCCTCTCAGACCACGCCGACCGCCGTGAGCAGCGCCAACGGGGCCGAGGCCGAACGCGATTCCCGCACGCACGCATGCGGGTACGGCACCGGCTCCGGGTGCGTGTCACGGCCGTAGCCCGCGAGCACCTCCGGGAGCCGGTGGCCCGTCGCGGCCGCCGCGTCGACCAGGCCGCGGGCGATCGCGCGGGCCTCGTCGTGCAGTCCGTAGCGGGCCAGCCCCAGGGCGATCAGCGCGTTGTCGTGCGGCCAGACCGAGCCGCGGTGGTAGGAGAGCGGGTGGTACGCCGGTTGCCCGGCGGCCAGGGTGCGCACGCCCCAGCCGGAGAAGAAGTCCGGTTCGAGGAGCCGCCGGCCGACCTGTTCGCCGTACTCCTTGTCCAGCAGCCCCGACCACAGCAGGTGCCCGGCGTCGGAGGCGAGCGCGTCGACCTGCCGGCCCCGGCCGTCGAGAGCGAGGGCCGGGAAGGAACGCTCCGGCATCCAGAAGTCCCGCTGGAAACGGTCGCGCAGATCGCCGGCCGCCTGCTCCAGCAGGTGCGCGTACGTGGTGTCCTGCCACACCGTGCGGGCGAGGTACGCCGTGCGGCGCAGGGCGTCGTAGGCGTAGCCCTGAGCGCCCGCCGCCGTCACCGGCCCGTGCGGGCGGGTGCCGTCGGCGGAGCAGATGGCGCCGGGGGAGTCCTTCCAGTTCTGGTTGGCGAGGCCGCCCTGGTCGGCGCGGTAGACCAGGTAGCCCCGCGAGGTCAGGCCGCCGTGGTCGAGCATCCAGGTGATCGCGGCCCGGGCGTGGGATTCGAGGCGGCGGGCCGGGCCGGTGTCGCCGGTGTGCTCGGTGTAGGCGCCGAGCAGGACCAGGAACAGCGGCGTGGCGTCGACCGAACCGTAGTAGCGGCCGTAGGGGACCTGGCCGAAGTGGGCCAGTTCGCCGTGGCGCACCTCGTGCACGATCTTGCCCGGCTGGGCGATCCCGTCGGGGCCGGTCCCGGTGGCCTGGGTCGCGGCGAGCGCGGGCAGGGTCGCGGCGGCCAGGCCCGGCCGGTAGGGCAGGGCGAACAGCGAGGTCAGCAGGGCGTCCCGGCCCAGCAGGGTCAGGAACCAGGGAGCGCCGGCGGCCGGGACGCGCAGATCCTCGCCGTCGGGGCCGGTGGCCGGGACCTGGAGGGCGGCGAGGTCGGCGAGACCCCGGGTACAGGCGGCGGCCAGCTCGGGCCAGCCGGCCGGGAAGTCCACACCCCGGGTGAACTCGCGCTCACGAGAGCGGAGTTGTTCGCGGACGGCGGCGGGGGAGCGGGGGACGCGCAGGGCGCGCCGGTCGCCGTGCGGTCGGGCCATGACCCGCAGGGTCAGCTCGGCCGTGCCGTGCGGTGCGAGGTCCAGGGTCCACACCAGGCGTCGGGCACCGGTGCCGGTCTCCTCCACGGCGTCCGGCTGCGGATCGGTCGTCACCGTCGTGACGGACCGCCACTCGCCGCGCCGGTAGGCGAACTCCACCCCGTGGTCGAGGACCCGGCGGGAGCGGACGGCGCCGGGCTTGCTGTAGGTGCGGTGGTCGGAGCGCAGTTCGAACTGGTCGGTGAAGTCGGCGTCGACGGTGACCGCGAGGTGGACCGTCGTCGGCGTGGGACGGTTGCTGGTGACACGCAGTGACTCGACGAACGAGGCGTCCGCGACGGCCTGTTCGCGGAAGAGCGTGCAGGCGGGCGGTTCGTCGCGGCCGCCGCGCGGGACGAGCACACAGGTCGCGGTGTCCCCGTCGGCCACCGGGGTGAGCGTGTCGGGCACGGCCCCGTCGACGGTGAGCTGCCAGCGGCTCAGATGCCGCGCGTCCCGTACGAACAGGCCGTCCGGGGCGCTGCCGCCCCGGTAGCCGCTGATGTCGCCGCGGTCGCCGACGGCGGCGAACGTCCGGCCGTGCACGAGCAGATGGTGCCGGTCCGTCATGCTCGGTCCCCTTCCTTGAGCGCCGTGAGGCCGTTCCTGCCCCGTGCGGGCCGGTCGTGCAGCAGGTCGAGCGTGAGCGCGGCGGTCCAGCCGAAACCGGTGACGCCGCAGGCCTGAGCCGTGTACGGGTCGACGTACTCCGCGAATCCGGAGGCGCCGGCGGTGTGCAGCATGCCCTTGCGCAGGGCGTCGGCCCGGCCGCGCTCGCCGTGCAGCCGCAGCCCCCGCTCCAGCAGCCAGTTGGTGTTGAACCAGGCCGGGCCGCGCCAGTAGCGGTGCGGGTCGAAGGCCTCGCCGAGCAGGTCGTAGCTCGGGACCAGGCGGGTCGCGCCGCCGAGGCCGAAGTGCGGGCCGCAGACGGTGCGGACCAGGGTGGCCGCGAGGTCGCGCGGCAGGGCGGGCAGCAGCAGCGGGACGAGCCCGGAGACGCCGCGCTCGGGAATCGGCTCACCGGCGCGCACGTCCCGGCACAGGAACATCCCCGCCGCCGGATCCCACAGCCGCTCCACGAGCGTGGCGGTCAGCCGCTCGGCGCGGTCCGGCCGGGCCACGCCCAGCTCCCGCGCGATCCGGTCCAGCGCGTACTCGGAGGCGATGAGCAGGGCGTTGAACGCCGGGTCCTCGACGGCGAAGTCGCCGGCTCCGTCGGCGTATCCGCCGTCCCGGTAGTCGGCCGCCAGCCGCACGTACCGCCCGTAGTCCAGATCCGTCGGCCGGTCCTCGGGGGCGCCGTGGTCGAGGTCGGCGCGCCGGAAGGAGCGGGCCGGGGCGGGTGTGACACGGGACAACGGGCGGTCCCAGCAGGGGCTGTTGTCCATACCCTGTTCCCAGGGGTGCACGACGGACACGAGGCCGCCCCCGCCGAGGTCGCGCCGGTGCAGGAGATAGTCGTGCCAGGCGGCCAGTCGGGGGTACGCCCGGGTGAGGAAGCCGCGCGCCCTGGACAGGCCCGGGTCGGCGAGGTGCACCAGCCACGCGGCCAGGGCGTGGACCGGTGGCTGCACGATCCCGGAGGTCTCCACGCCGCGCGGGGCACCGGCGGCGCGCCCGGCGGTCGAGGAGCGCCAGAAGTCGGGGCTCGGGAAGTACGCGTCGAGCGGGACGGAGGGGTTGAACACGATGTGCGGGATCCGCCCGTCCGCCCACTGGGCCGCCAGCAGCGTCTCCAGCTCCGTCTGGGCCCGTAACGGCGACAGGTGCCTGAGGCCGATCGCGATGAACGCCGAGTCCCACGACCACTGGTGCGGGTACAGACTGCGCGAGGGCACTGTCGACGCCCCCGTCCAGCCGGCCTCCAGCACGGCGGCGGCCCTGGTGTGCAGGGGCGGCGCGGAGGAGGACGGATCGTATGCGACGGTGCGTCCTGGGGGACGTGGGGCGCGTTGGGCGGTGCGGTCCACTCGGGGCTCTCCGAAAAGACGTCCGGCCGACGGGTTCGGCTGCGGCTACCGTGGGGTTACGTCTATTTAACACGCAAAACCCACTATGTAAGGCAAGGTTGGGAAACACAAGGGGGTGTGCATGACCGGACGGGCCGGAAGAACCGGACGAGGCGCGGGCCAGGCGAGCGCGGGCGATCTGCTCGAACTGGTACGCAGCCGCCGCGCCGTGACCCGGGGCGCGCTGCAGCAGGCGACCGGACTGTCCCGGGCGACCGTCGGGCAGCGGCTGGACCGGCTCTTCCGTGCGGGCTGGTTGCGCGAGGGGGCAGGGGGGCCGGTGGACTCGCCGCTGGGCGGGCGGCCCTCCATCACCCTGGAGTTCGACGACGAGCACGCGGTGGTCCTCGCCGGTGACCTCGACACCCGGCACGCCAGGGCGGCCGTGCTGTCGCTGAGCGGTGAGATCCTCGCCGAGCACTCCGGCACCCTCGTCATCGAGGACGGGCCGGACGCCGTCCTCGGTGAACTCGGCCGCTGGTTCGCCGAGTTGCTGGAGAAGACCGGGCGCGGCGCCGCGGCGGTCTGCGGGGTCGGGCTCGCCGTGCCCGGCCCGGTCGACACCGAGACCGGCCGCGTCGTCCAACCGCCGATCATGCCCGGCTGGGACGGCTACGACATAAGGGGCCGGCTGGCCCGGGCGCTCGCCGAGCACGCGGGGGCCGCGGGGGTGCCGGTCCTGGTGGACAACGACGCCAACCTCATGGCCTACGGCGAGCAGCGCGTCGGCTACCCCGACTGCTCGGCCTTCGTGCTGGTGAAGGTCTCCACCGGCATCGGTGCCGGGGTCGTGGTGGACGGCGCGCTGTTCCGGGGTGTCGACGGCGGCGCCGGCGACATCGGGCACATCCGGGTACCGGAGGGCGCCGAGACGCTGTGCCGGTGCGGTGCGTACGGCTGCCTGGCCGCCGTCGCGAGCGGTGGCGCGGTGGCGCGGCGGCTGGCGGAGTCCGGGGTGCCGGCGGCCTCCGGCTCGGACGTGCGCGACCTGCTGGCGGCCGGGCACCCGGAGGCGGTCGGCCTCGCCCGGCAGGCGGGGCGGCGGGTGGGGGACGTGCTCGCGACCGTCGTGACACTGCTCAACCCCGGGGTGCTGATGATCGCCGGGGATCTGGCCGGAACTCCCTTCCTGACAGGGGTGCGCGAGCTGCTGTACCAGCGGGCTCTGCCCCGCTCCACCGCGCACCTGGACGTGGTGACCGCGCGTCTCGGCGAGCGGGCCGCGCTGGTCGGAGCCGGTGCGATGGTCGTGGAGCACCTCTACGCGCCCGAGCGGGTCGAGGAGCGGCTGCGCGCGCTGGGGGTGTGACGGCCGCGTTTCGGTTCCGAGTCGCGTCCGCATGGTGAAATCCGGGCGGCTGTGGCAGCGTGATTCTCGCCACCCCTGATAAGGGTTGCGCTCAGATGAGCGGATCTTGAGCGGCTGCACTTCTCCAAAGGGTGGCACTGAGTGCCACCCTTTGATCGTTCATCGAGCGAAATCAGATGTGCGGAAACTCTGCTCATATGAGCGTCCGGAGGGCTTCAGGGAGGTTCTTGCGTTCAAGAAGTGAAAACATGCGGCTGCGATCGCTTGCCCAGCCTTGACTTTCGATCCGCTGGCGGACGAGTGGTTACAGGCGCATGACGCACGAGTGGACGTACCCAGACGCCTTTGATCTGGGTATGTTCCTCGCCGTCAGGGCAGCCACCGCGTCCTCGAGGAGTCGAGACCCGTGTCGGAAAACAAAGATCTCCCGGTAGCCGAGCAGGCCGCGAGCGTTGAGGGCGTGAAGTTCGTCTACGACTTCACCGAGGGCAACAAGGACCTCAAGGACCTCCTCGGTGGCAAGGGCGCGAACCTCGCCGAGATGACCAACCTCGGTCTGCCGGTCCCGCCCGGCTTCACGATCACCACCGAGGCCTGCAAGACCTACCTCGACAGCGGTGAGGAACCGGCGGCACTGCGTGACGAGGTGAGCGCGCACCTCGACGCCCTCGAGGCCCGCATGGGCAAGAAGCTCGGCCAGGCCGACGACCCGCTGCTCGTGTCCGTGCGCTCGGGCGCCAAGTTCTCCATGCCCGGCATGATGGACACCGTCCTCAACATCGGCCTGTCCGACAAGTCGGTCCAGGGCCTCGCCAAGCAGGCCGGCGACGACCGCTTCGCGTGGGACTCCTACCGCCGCCTCATCCAGATGTTCGGCAAGACCGTCCTGGGCGTCGACGGCGAGCTCTTCGAGGACGCGCTGGACGCGGCCAAGGCGGCCAAGAAGGTCACCGTCGACACCGAGCTGGAGGCGGCCGACCTCAAGAAGCTCGTCACCAAGTTCAAGAAGATCGTCAAGACCGAGGCCGGCCGGGACTTCCCGCAGGACCCGCGCGAGCAGATGGACCTCGCCATCCACGCGGTCTTCGACTCCTGGAACACCGACCGGGCCAAGCTCTACCGCCGCCAGGAGCGCATCCCGCACGACCTGGGCACGGCCGTCAACGTCTGTTCCATGGTCTTCGGCAACCTCGGACCCGACTCCGGCACCGGCGTCGCCTTCACCCGCGACCCCGCCTCCGGCCACCAGGGCGTCTACGGCGACTACCTCCAGAACGCGCAGGGCGAGGACGTCGTCGCGGGCATCCGCAACACCGTGCCGCTCGCGGAGCTGGAGCGGATCGACAAGAAGTCGTACGACCAGCTGATGCAGATCATGGAGACGCTGGAGAACCACTACAAGGACCTCTGCGACATCGAGTTCACCATCGAGCGCGGTGTGCTGTGGATGCTCCAGACGCGCGTCGGCAAGCGCACCGCGGGCGCGGCCTTCCGCATCGCGACCCAGCTGGTGGACCAGGGCCTGATCGACGAGGCCGAGGCGCTCACCCGCGTCAACGGCGCCCAGCTCGCCCAGCTGATGTTCCCGCGCTTCGACGAGAGCGCGAAGGTCGAGCAGGTCGGCCGGGGCATCGCCGCCTCCCCGGGCGCGGCCGTCGGCAAGGCCGTCTTCGACTCCTACACGGCCGTCAAGTGGTCCCGCTCCGGCGAGAAGGTCATCCTGATCCGCCGTGAGACCAACCCCGACGACCTGGACGGCATGATCGCCGCCGAGGGCATCCTCACCTCCCGCGGCGGCAAGACCTCCCACGCGGCCGTCGTCGCGCGCGGCATGGGCAAGACCTGTGTCTGCGGCGCCGAGGAGCTGGAGGTCGACACCAAGCGCCGCCGGATGACGGTCCCGGGCGGACACGTCGTCGAGGAGGGCGACGTCGTCTCCATCGACGGCTCCTCCGGCAAGGTCTACCTCGGTGAGGTACCCGTCGTGCCGTCGCCGGTCGTGGAGTACTTCGAGGGCCGGATGCACCCGGGCGCCGACGACGCCGACGAGCTCGTCGAGGCCGTCCACCGCATGATGGCCTTCGCCGACCGCAAGCGCCGCCTGCGGGTGCGCGCCAACGCCGACAACGCCGAGGACGCGCTGCGCGCCCGCCGCTTCGGCGCCCAGGGCATCGGCCTGTGCCGCACCGAGCACATGTTCCTCGGTGACCGGCGCGAGCTCGTGGAGCGGCTGATCCTGGCCGACACGGACGCCGAGCGCGAGGAGTCCCTCAAGCAGCTGCTGCCGCTGCAGAAGCAGGACTTCGTGCAGCTCTTCGAGTCGATGGACGGCCTGCCGGTCACCATCCGCCTCCTCGACCCGCCGCTGCACGAGTTCCTCCCGGACATCACCGAGCTGTCCGTCCGCGTGGCCCTGGCCGAGTCCCGCCAGGAGCCGCACGAGAACGAGCTGCGCCTGCTCCAGGCCGTGCACCGGCTGCACGAGCAGAACCCGATGCTGGGTCTGCGCGGTGTGCGTCTCGGTCTGGTCATCCCCGGCCTGTTCACCATGCAGGTCCGGGCGATCGCCGAGGCCGCGGCCGAGCGCAAGGCCGCCAAGGGCGACCCGCGCGCCGAGATCATGATCCCGCTCGTGGGCACGGTCCAGGAGCTGGAGATCGTGCGCGAGGAGGCCGACCAGGTCATCGCCGAGGTCGAGGCGGCCTCCGGTGCGCAGCTGAAGCTGTCCATCGGCACGATGATCGAGCTGCCGCGCGCCGCGCTGACCGCCGGCCAGATCGCCGAGGCCGCGCAGTTCTTCTCCTTCGGCACGAACGACCTCACCCAGACGGTGTGGGGCTTCTCCCGGGACGACGTGGAGGCCTCGTTCTTCACGGCGTACCTGGAGAAGGGCATCTTCGGTGTCTCCCCGTTCGAGACGATCGACAAGGACGGTGTGGGCTCGCTGGTGAAGCTGGCCGCCAAGGCCGGCCGTGAGACCCGGCCCGACCTCAAGCTCGGCGTGTGCGGCGAGCACGGCGGCGACCCGGAGTCGGTCCACTTCTTCCACGAGGTCGGACTCGACTACGTCTCCTGCTCCCCGTTCCGCATCCCGGTGGCCCGCCTGGAGGCGGGCCGGGCGGCGGTCCAGTCCCAGGGCAGCGACCACCGCTGACCGGGGCGTAGAGAACCCGGAGCCGTCGGCGGTCCCCGACCCTCACCGATCGCGGCGGCTCCGGAGCACGAGACGAAGGGGCGGCACCTGTGCGGAGGTGCCGCCCCTTCGGCGTCCCCGGCCGCCCGGGAAGCTTTCTCGCCCGTCCCGGCAGCCGTTCCCCCTCCAGCGAGCCTTTCCGCGTCCGCACGTCCCGCTTAGCCGGGGACGCCCTCCCGCAGGCACACGGCGGTGCCGGTCCGGGCCGCGGTCAGCAGGGCGGTGAGTGTGGGCAGGCCGGTCGCCAGCGGGGTGGATCCCAGGTCGGCGAGGGCGAAGAAGCCGTGGTCGTCGTGCTCCGAGCTGCGCCGCAGGGGCTGCCCGGCCGGGAGCCGGCCGCCGTGGAAGTAGAAGTCGATCACCGGCCCTGTCCCCAGCACGTCGGCCCGGTGGTCGTACCCGAGGAACCGCAGGTCCCCTTCGAGGGCGATGCCGGTCTCCTCGTGCAGCTCCCGGCGCGCCGCCCCGACGGGGTCCTCACCCTGGTCGAGCATGCCGCCCGGCAGCCCCCAGAGCCCCGCGGCGGGCAGGCCCTCGGCGTAGCGCAGCAGCAGGATCCGGTCCTGGTCGTCGAGCAGCAGCACGCAGGACGCGACGACGGTCTGCGGCAGTGTCTTGATCCACTCGGCACGGGGCAGCACCCCCGGCGCGTTGGGGACGGGCACGGTCGTGTCCACGGTGGTGTTCCTTCCGTCGGCTGGACAGCCCGCTGCGAACTGCCCAACCGGTGGAACGGCCGTACCCGCCGATGGTCACCGGCACATCCCGCTCAGATGTCGCAGGCGACCCCGTCGCCGTCCCGGTCCAGGTGCGAGGCGTACCCGGGTTCACCCCGGTGGATGGGGGCGGCACCGGCGGCACGGACCTCGCTGCAGTTGCCGTAGTACACGTCCTCGCCGCCCCCGGAGCCGTCGTCGCCGGACCCCCCGCCCGCCGCCGGTCGTGCGGTCACCGTGGTGGTGACCTCGACGGTCTTCGTGGCCGTGACGGTGGGAGCGGGCTCCGGCTCCTTCGCGGGCGGCGTCGCGGTGGCGGTGGTCGTCGTGGTGACCGTGACGGTGGGCCGGGGCGCGGCGGACGCGGGCTTCGCGTCGTCCGTGGTCTTCCCGCCGCCCGTGCCGATGCCGACACCCACGAACAGGGCGAGTCCGAGGGCGGGCAGTACGTAGCGCTTCCGGGCCCAGCGGGGCGCCGGTCCGCCGGGCCCCGGCACCGGCGGTGCGGGGTAGGGGCTGTTGTGCGGGCCGGTGTACGGATGGGTCATGGTCATCCCCCCAGGGCTGATGCGTGAGGGGATGACCGTAGGACCGGGCGGCCCTGCGTGAGGGAGGAGTGACCGACTTGTGATGGTCACATGAAGCCGGACGGGTCGGCTACGAGCGGAACGGGCCCGTCACCTCGTAGGTGATGCCGCCCGAGGAACTGCCGCTCGTGCCGCGCTGGCTGGAGAAGTACAGGCGGGTGCCGTCCGGGGAGAAGGCCGGGCCGGTGATCTCCGAGGCGGACTGGCCGTCGACGCGCAGGAACGAGGCGACGACGTCGTCCGGGGTGATCACGCAGATCTCCATGTTGCCGCCGTCCTCGGCGACGAACAGGTCGCCGGAGGCGGCGCCGGTGATGTTGTCGACGCCGGTGAGCGGGGCCGTGCCGTTGACGAGGGAGTCGTCGTAGGCCAGTTCGTAGGTGTTGTTCAGCAGGTTGAGCTGCCAGACGCGGTTGTCGCCCTTGGTGGTGAACCAGACGGTGTCGTTCGCGTAGTGACAGCCCTCGCCGCCGTTGAAGGACTTCGAGCCGGAGACCTGGGAACGGGTGGCGGTGGGGGAGCCGTCCGGGTCGGGGACGTCGGTCCAGGTGAAGGAGCCGCTGGTGGCGCTGCCCGCGACCATCACCTGGAGCGTGCCGGAGGACAGGTTGCCCCAAGTCGTCGGGACGAAGCGGTAGAAGCGGCCGTTGGTCTCGTCCTCGGTCAGGTAGATCACCTTGCGCACCGGGTCGGCCGCCGCCGCCTCGTGCTTGAAACGGCCCATCGCCGCGCGCTGCACCGCCGCGTTCGTGCCCCACGGGTCGGTCTCGTAGACGTAGCCGAGGGACACCTCCTCGCAGGACAGCCAGGTGTTCCACGGCGTCTTGCCGCCCGCGCAGTTCTGCCGGGTGCCGGACAGGATGCGGTACGCGCCGGTGATCGCGCCCGAGGAGGAGAACTTCACCGCGCTCGCGCCGCCCGAGGGGTTGATCTCGGAGTTGGAGACGTAGATCCAGCCCGAGCCGTCGGCGTAACAGGCGCCGCCGTCCGGGGCGTTGTGCCAGGTGTAGGAGGTCGTCCCGACCCGCTGGCCCGACCGGGCGATGACCCGGCTCGTGAAGCCGGCGGGGAGTCTGATGCCGTTGGCGTCCGGGGAGCCCAGCGGCCCGTAGGGGCCGGCACCGGGCTGGGCCGGGGCCGCGTACGCGGCCCCGCGCCACAGGGTTCCGCCCAGAGCGGCCGTTGTCCCGCCGAGGACGGCCGCACGCAGAAGGCTACGACGTTCCACTCTCACTCCAGAGGTGGCGTACCGCCCCGCCGCCGGTCGACGGCAGGGTCGTGCGTGGGGGAGGCGCACAGGACGCTAGGGGGGCCGGGTTGACGGAGCGTGGCCAGCTCGTGACCGTGGGGCGGCATGCCGGGTGCCGTCGCCTGTCCGCCTGTCCGCCTGGCGCCTGTCCGCCCGCGCCACGGCGACCGGGTCGGGTCTTGTCGCCGGGCCGTCCCGGCGTCGTGAGGGCCGCGCGGGTCCGCGGTCACGCGGGCAGTGCCGGTGCCTCCCGTCTCGGCCTCCTCGGGTGGTCGTCGCCCGGGCCGGGGCCGGGCTCGCCCTGCGGTCGCGCGGCGGGCAGCCGGATCACCACGTCCAGGCCGCCGGTCGCCGCCGCGCGCAGGGCCGCCTCGCCGCCGCTGGCGTGGGCCAGGCGCTGCACCAGGGCGAGGCCGAGCCCCGTACCGCCCTTGGGAGCACCCGGGGCGCGCCAGAAACGGTCGAAGGCGCGCCTTCGCTGCTCCTCCGTCATGCCCGGGCCCTCGTCGGTGACGTGCAGGTCGACCCAGCCCGGGCGGCCGTCGCGCACCACCCGCCGGGGCGGGGCCTGGAGGCGCGGTTCGATCGTGACGGTGCTGCCTGCCGGGGAGGCCCGCAGGGCGTTGGACAGCAGGTTGTCCAGGATCTGCTCGACGGCCCCCGGCACCGCCAGCACCGGGACCGCGCTCCCCGTGAAGAGCACGAGGGAGGCGCCCTCCCGTTCGAACAGGGGCTGCCAGGTCCGGTGCCGCTCCGTGCAGACCGCCCCGAGGTCGACACCGGTGGGGATCGCCGCGTGTTCCTCCAGCCGGGCCATGGCCAGCAGGTGCTCGACCATCCGGGCCAGCCGGTCCGTCTCCGTGACGGCGGCGGTCAGGCTGCCCCGGGCCCGGGCGGCGATGTACGGCTCCAGGTTCTCCAGGCGCAGTCGCAACGCCGCCAGGGGCGTCTTCAGCTGGTGCGAGGCCTCGCCCGCGAACGCCCTCTGGGAGGCCAGCAGATGGGCGAGCCGAGCGGCGGTGTGGTTGAACGCGGCGGCCAGACTGCGTACTTCCGGCGGCCCCGCCGTGACCGTCACCGGAGTGAACCGGCCACCGCCCTCGGCCAACTCGTGTGTCGCGTCCTCCAGTTCCCGGATGGGGCGGCCGGCCCAGCGGGCGAAGGCGAAGCCGACCACGGCCACCGCCGTGAGCACGGCCAGTCCGCCCAGGGCGAGCAGCAGCCACACGTGGTGGACGCGCTCGTGCACCGTCCGGGTCGGCACCGTCAGCCACACGGCACCCACCGGCCGTGCCTCCTGTCCGACCGGCGCGGCCACCGACAGGTACTCCACACCGCCGATCCGCGACGTGCGCACGTCCACGGTCGAGTCGCCCCGCAGCGCCGCCGCGATGCCCGGCCGGGCGGCCAGCGAGCCGGACATCTCGGCGTGCAGGGGGTGCGAGGCGGCGAGCGGCGTGCCCGAGGCGTCGACGACCACCACCTTCCCGCCGATGCGCTCCGCACAGTGCGCCACCCGCGCGGGCAGGTCCTGCGCGGCCCGGCCCGCCGCGAGAGACAGCGCGGCGTACGCGGAGACCGACTCGGCCTCGTCCTTCGCCGCGTTGACGACCCGCTCCCGCTCACCGCGTGAGTAGACGAAGCCCAGCGGGATCTCCAGGCAGAGCAGCACCAACGCCGCGAGGCTGAGGTAGCTGAGCAACAGCCGGCGGGTCACGGAGAGGCCACCTGCGCGGCGGGCCCCGTGTGCACCGACAGACGGAAGCCGACACCGCGCAGCGTCGTGATCCACGCCGGGTGCCCCAACTTGCGGCGCAGCGCGGCCACATGGACGTCCAGGGTCTTGGTCGGGCCGTCGTAGTGCGGGTCCCAGACGCGGTCGAGGATCTGCTGCCGGGAGTAGACCGCGCCCGGATCCTCGCTGAGCAGCGCCAGCAGGTCGAACTCCTTGGGCGTGAGCGGGACGGGGGCGTCGCCGACCCAGACCTGGCGGGTGCGGCGGTCCACGACGAGCGGGCCCGGGTCGTGCGGCGGGTCGGGGGCGGGGGCGTGGGAGGTGGCCGCCGGGGCTTCGTAGGACAGTGCCGGGGCCGGCTCGGGGGCGGGGGCCGGAGCCGGTTCCCACGGCGGCGGCTCGGGGACGGACCGGGCGCCCGGTGTCTCCGGGAAGGCCTGCCGGGCCTGTGGGGTGCCGCGGTGCGTGCGGCGGGTCACCGCGCGGACCCGGGCGACCAGTTCCCGCACGCTGAAAGGTTTCGCCAGGTAGTCGTCGGCACCCAGTTCCAGCCCCAGCACACGGTCGGCCTCCTCGCCGCGCGCGCTGAGGATGACGATGGGGACGTCCGACACCTGCCGGATGCCGCGGCAGACGTCGATGCCGTCCATGTCGGGCAGCCCCAGGTCGAGCAGGACGACGTCGTGGTACGGCCCTCTCAGGCCGTCCGTCCCGGTGGCGACGTGGTCGACCGTCAGCCCGAAGTGGCCGAGCCCTTCCGCGAGCGGCTCGGCGATCGTCTCGTCGTCTTCGATGAGCAGCACTCGTAGGCCCATGGGTCCTGTCTCTCGGTGAAACCGGCGTGAATCCGCGCAGCGTCAATTCGCATTCTCCGCCGCGGAGTTCACACGCTACAAGAAGACGCCGGATCCGGAAACGGGGCCAAAGAATGTTCCCTTGCTGTCCGGGCTCTGGACTTTACTTAACCTTCCTCTGTAGGTCGGCCGTCTACGGTGGGCTGCGTCGGATGAACACCCAGCTCAGGAGAGTATCTTGCAGGCTTTACTGCAGCGCGCCCGTGCGTTCAGGACGCGCGTCGATTTCGACGAAGGCGCATTTCGGAAACTGGCTGAAGGGCAATATCCGGAGGTGCTGTTCATCACCTGTTCGGACTCTCGTGTCATACCCGCGATGATCACGGCTGCGCGCCCCGGGGAGATATTCGAGCTCCGGAACGCGGGCAATATCGTGCCGCCTTACGGGTGGCCCGGGGCCTGTGGAGAGGCGGCCACCATCGAGTACGCACTGGAGGTGCTCGGGGTTCAGGACATCGTGGTGTGCGGTCACTCACACTGCGGTGCGATGGGCGCGCTGAAGTCCGGCGACGACCTGTCGGCACTGCCCGGCGTGGACGCGTGGCTGCGCATCGCCCGCCCCGAACTGACCCCGGTCCTCCGAACCGCGCCGGACGACCCGTCCCTGCCGGAGGTCTCCCAGGGCAACGTCGTCAACCAACTGGCCTCACTGCGGAGTTACCCCGTGGTGCGGCGACGCCTCGACGCGGGCCGGCTCCGGCTGCACGGCTGGTACTACGAGGTCGACACCGGGTTCGTGCACGAACTCGGCGACGACGGTGACTTCCGGGTGCACGCCGCGTGAGCGGGGCACACGCGCGGGGCAGGACACGGTCGGGCCCGGGGGGCGGGCGATCCTGGGGGCTGCCGGGCGGCGAGGGGGGTGGTGGGGTCGGCGGGACGCTGCGTGCCGTGATGAGCGGCGCCACGGGCCCCGGCGGCAAAGGGGACGGCGGTGAGGGGAGAGGCAAGGGGGATCTCGTCACCGACATCACCGCCTCGCTCGTCGTCTTCCTGGTCGCCCTGCCCCTGTGCATCGGTGTCGCCGTGGCCTCCGGTGTCCCGCCGGAGCTCGGGATCATCTCCGGGGTGATCGGCGGACTGGTCGTCGGCGCGGTCCGTGGCAGCACGCTCCAGGTCAGCGGCCCCGCCGCGGGCCTCGCCGCGCTGGTCGCGGAGACCGTCGCCGAGGTCGGCGTGGCCATGCTCGGCGTGATCGTCCTGTTCGCCGGCCTCCTCCAGATCGTCCTGGGACTGGTACGCCTGGGCCGGATGTTCCAGGCCATCTCCGTGGCCGTGGTCCAGGGCATGCTCGCGGGCATCGGCGTACCGCTGATGTTCAGTCAGGCCTACCCGATGGCCGACGCCAGGGCGCCCGGCACCCCGATCGAGAACATGGCCGGGATCCCCGGGCTGCTGGCCGGCATTCTGACGAACCCGCAGGCGATGATCGCCACGCTGCTCGGCGTCGCCACGATCGTGCTCAGCTTCGTGTGGAAGAAGGTGCCCGGACCGGCCGGGAAGATCCCCGCCGCCCTGGTCGCCGTCGGCATCGGCGTGGTCGTCGCGGCGCTGCCCGGCGTCGGCGTGAAGACGCTCCAAGTGGGCAACCTGCTCGACTCGGTGCAGGTGCCGGGCGCGGAGCAGTTCGCGGGACTGGCCGACGGGACGATCATCACCGCCGTCCTCACCTTCACGGTCATCGCGTCCGCGGAGAGCCTCTTCACGGCCGCAGCCGTGGACCGCATGCACAGCGGTCCCCGCACCCGCTACAACACCGAGCTGATCGCGCAGGGCGCCGGCAACACCGTCGCCGGCATCCTCGGCGCGCTCCCCGTCACCGCGGTGGTGGCGCGCAGTTCGGCCAACGTCCAGGCCGGGGCCAAGACCCGGCTCTCCCGCACCCTGCACGGCCTGTGGCTGCTCGCGTTCGCGCTGCTGCTGCCGCAGGTGCTCGCACTGATCCCGATCTCGGTGCTGGCCGGTGTCCTCGTGCACAGCGGCTGGAAACTGTTCGGGCCCGCCGAGTTCCCGAGGATGTGGCGGCAGGACAAGGGCGAGTTCGCCGTGATGACGCTGACCATGCTGGTCATCGTGGCGACGGCGCTGCTGGAAGGCGTGCTGTTCGGTCTCGCCGCGGGGATCGTGCTGGCCGCGCTGCGTATGTCGCAGACGGTGGTCCGCCAGCACGTCGAGCGGGACACGGCGAAGGTCGTCATGGCGGGCAACGCCACGTTCCTGCGGCTGCCGAAGGTGATCGACGCCCTGGAGGCGGCCGCCGCGTCCGGCACACCCCGGATCCGTCTCGACCTGACCGGTGTGACCCACCTGGACCACGCCTGCCGCAACCAGGTCGAGGAGTTCACCGCGCAGCAGCGTGGGCTGGGGCGGCGGGTGGAGCTGCTGATGCCGGGGGAGGCGCCGCAGGCCGGTTCCGGGACGCCCGTCTTCGAGGCTCCGGCGACGGCGCCGCTGCCGAGGCGCCCTGTCCCCGCACCGGAGGTGGCCGCGGCCGAACCACCGCCCTGGCCCACCGCCGACGCCGAGTGGTTCTACCTCGACACCCGGCCCCTGCCGGAGGAACAGGCGCAGGCGCGTTCGCCCCTCGTGGGCTGAGACCCCCGCGCCGCCGGACACCTGCACACGGCGCTGCCCGGCACGTCCCGCTGCCGGGCATGCCGGGGTGGCGTGCACACCCGGCCGGGCGTGCACGCCACCGCGTCGGTGCCGAGGGCCGGTTCAGCCGCAGCTGCCCGAGATCCACCGGTGGGAACGGACCACGCCGTAGGTCAGGAAAGGTGGCTACGAGGCCCGCACCTTGTACGCCGTCACCCGGACCGACTCGTCGTCCAAGCACTGGCCGGACGTCAGGTCGAAGCGCTGCTTCAGCAGGGGCGAGGCGACGAAGGGGCGGCCCTGGTGGGTGCCGGTGAGGCCCCGGGAGAGGACGGCCGCGCCGGTGAAGGGGTCGCGGTTGTCGATGGCGAACAGGTCGCCGGAGCGGTCACGGAAGACCGCGGCCTGCCGGCCGTCCGGCAGCAGTGCGGCCACCCCGCGCCCCGGCAGCAGCGTGCTCAGGTCGCAGACCGCGAACCAGTCGTCGTCGAGGGCGAGTTCGATCTTGAGGTCGGTGGTCTCGGGTGCCAGGGTCATCGCTGGGCGCTTCCTTCCAGTACGTCGGCGGCGGGTCGCATGCCGATGGACAGCAGCGGCAGGTCGGGCTTCATCTGGTCGCGCTCGGGCACGAAGGCGACGACCGGGTCCGGGGTGTCCGGGGCGTTCACGAAGGACACGAACCGGGCGAGCTTCTCGGGGTCGTTGACGGTCTCGGCCCACTCGTCGCGGTAGTGCGCGACATGCGCCCGCATCTGCTGCTCCAGCTCGTCGCAGATGCCGAGCGAGTCGTGGACGACGACGTCCCGTACGTGGTCGAGGCCGCCGGGGATCCGCTCCAGCCACGTCGACGTGCGCTCCAGGCGGTCGGCGGTGCGGATGTAGAACATCAGGAACCGGTCGATCAGGCGGACCAGTTCGGCGTCCGACAGGTCCTGCGCGAGCAGGTCCGCGTGGCGCGGCGTCGCTCCGCCGTTGCCGCCGACGTAGAGGTTCCAGCCGTTGGCCGTGGCGATCACGCCGAAGTCCTTCGACTGGGCCTCGGCGCATTCGCGCTGGCAGCCGGAGACCGCCGACTTGAGCTTGTGCGGGGAGCGCAGGCCCCGGTAGCGCAGCTCCAGGTCGATCGCCATCTTCACGGAGTCCTGGACGCCGTAGCGGCACCAGGTCTGGCCCACGCAGGACTTCACCGTGCGCAGCGACTTGCCGTAGGCGTGGCCGGACTCGAAGCCCGCGTCGACCAGCCGGGCCCAGATCAGCGGCAGTTGCTCGACGCGGGCGCCGAACATGTCGATCCGCTGACCGCCGGTGATCTTCGTGTAGAGGCCGAAGTCCCGGGCGATCTCGCCGATCACGATCAGCTTCTCCGGGGCGATCTCACCGCCGGGGATGCGCGGCACGACCGAGTACGAACCGTTCTTCTGGAGGTTGGCCAGGAAGTGGTCGTTGGTGTCCTGGAGGGCCGCCTGCTCGCCGTCCAGGACGTAACCGCTCGCGCCGATCGTCGGGGCGAGGGAGGCGATGATCGAGCCGACGGCCGGCTTGCAGACCTCGCAGCCGTCACCGCCCCGGGCCTCCTCGCGGCCGTGCCGATCCAGCAGGTCCTGGTAGGTGGTGACACGCAGGGCGAGGACGATCTCGTAGAGCTCCTCGCGGGTCTGCGCGAAGCAGCCGCACAGGCCCTTGTCGACCTCGACGCCGCTCGCCTCCAGCTCGGCGTTGACGAGCTGGCCGAGGACCTTGACGCAGGAGCCGCAGCCGGTGCCCGCCTTGGTGCACTTCTTCACCTCGGGCACCGTCGTGCACCGGTGGTCGGTGACCGCGCCGCGGATCGTGCCCTTGGAGACGTTGTGGCAGGAGCAGACGATCGCGTCGTCCGGCAGGGCCGACGGGCCGAGCTGCACGGACTCCCCGGCGCCGGCGGGCAGCACCAGCGACTCGGGCGAGACCGGCGGGACCGAGCCGGTGAACGCCTTCAGCGTGCCGTAGGCCTCCGCGTCGCCGACCAGGATGCCGCCGAGCAGCGTGCCGTCCCGGCCGATGACGAGCTTCTTGTACAGGCCCGCGCGGGAGTCGGAGTAGACGACGTCCAGGCAGTCCTCGGCGGTGCCGTGCGCGTCGCCGAAGGACGCGACGTCCACGCCGAGCAGCTTCAGCTTGGTGGACAGGTCGGCGCCGGTGAAGGACGCCTCGTCCGAGGCGATGGTGGCCGCCGCCGTCTCCGCCTGCTCGTAACCCGGGGCCACCAGGCCGTACACCCGGCCGTCGGAGGCCAGCGCGCACTCGCCGATCGCGAACACGTGCGGATCGGCGACCGTACGGCACTGCTCGTCGACCGTGATGCCGCCGCGCTCGCCGACCGTCAGACCGCAGTCGCGGGCCAGCTGGTCGCGGGGCCGCACACCGGCGGAGAACACCACCATGTCGGTGGCGAGTTCGGAGCCGTCGGAGAGCTTCATGCCGGTGACGGCACCCTCGGAGTCGACCAGGATCTCCTGCGTGCCCACGCCCGTGTGGACGGTCAGCCCCATCCCCTCGATGGTGCGCAGCAGCGCGGCACCGCCGCCGTCGTCCACCTGGACGGGCATCAGCCGCGGCGCGAACTCCACGATGTGCGAGGTGAGTCCGAGGCCCTTCAGCGCTCCCGCGGCCTCCAGGCCGAGCAGCCCGCCGCCGACCACGGCACCCACCGTGGCCCTGGACTTGGCGTACTCCTCGATCGCGAGCAGGTCCTCGATCGTGCGGTAGACGAAACAGCCCTCGGCGTCCTTGCCCGGGACCGGCGGGACGAAGGGGTAGGAGCCGGTGGCGAGGACCAGGGTGTCGTAGGCGAAGACCGCACCGGACGTGGCGGTGACCTCGCGGGCCTCGCGGTCGACGCGGACCGCCGGGTCGCCGACGTACAGCTCGATGCCGTGGTCCTCGATGAACCGCATGTCCGTCATGGACAGGTCGTCCGGCGTCTTCCCCGCGAAGTACGAGGTGAGGGCGACACGGTCGTAGGCCGGACGCGGCTCCTCGCAGAGGACGACCACGCGGTGCGTGGCGGTCAGGCCGCGCTCGGCGAGCGCTTCGAGGAAGCGCTGGCCGACCATGCCGTGGCCGACGAGCACGATCGTGGGGGTGGCCTCCGTGGCCTCCGGGGTGGCGGTCATCAGGAGCCTCCATCGTTGGTGAGCAGGTGGAGCAGGGGGCCGCCGTCGGAGGGGAGCGGCTCTGCTCCCTCCCAGGCGCGGGCGAGCGCGCCGACGGTGCCGAGTTCGCCGACGAGGACCCCGCCGACCAGGCGGTCGTCACGGACGACGACCTTGCGGTAGGTGCCGCGCGTGGCGTCGGCGAGCTGGACGACGTCGTCGCCCGGGAGTGCCTCGGTCTCGCCGAACGCGGCGAGGTCGAAGGGGCTGTCGTGCCCCGTGAGGGTGAGCCGGGTCAGCGAGCGTGTGCCGGTGTAGCGGGCGCTCGCGTCCCCGGCCAGCAACTCGGCCAGTGCGTCGGCCTGTTCGAGTGCGGGAGTGGCGAGTCCGTAGAGCACGCCGGCGTGCTGGGCGCAGTCGCCGACGGCGTGGATGAACGGGTCGGACGTGCGCAGTTCGTCGTCGACGACGACACCCTTGCGCACAGTGAGCCCGGCGGCCTGCGCGAGACCGACCCGGGGGTGGACCCCGCAGGCGACGACGACCAGGTCGGCGTCGAGCGCGTACCCGTCGGCCATCTCCACCGAGCGGACCGCGCCCGCGACGCAGCGCACGTCCCGCACGCGGCACTCGGTGTGCACCTCGACGCCCAGGTCGGTCAGATGCCGCTGCACGAGCTTCGAGGCGGCCGGGTCGAGCTGGCGTTCCATCAGCCGCTCGGACTGCTGGGCGAGGACGACCTGGGCGCCGCGCAGGGCCAGCGCCCGGGCCGCGGACACGCCGAGGAGACCGCCGCCGACGACGACGGCCCGCGCACCCGGCCGGACCGCCTTCGACAGCCCCAGGCAGTCGTCCATGGTGCGGAAGGCGTGGACGCCCTCGGGCAGTTCGCTGTTCTCGGTGAACAGCCCGCGCAGCGGCGGCAGTACGGGGTTGGAGCCGGTCGCGAGGACGAGCCGGTCGTATGCGATCACCGTCCCGTCCGCGCAGGTGACGGTCCGCTGCGCGCGGTCGACACCGACGACCCGGCCGCGCACGAGCCGCGCCGGCGCCGGCAGGGCGATCACCTCCGGGCTGTACCGTCCGGCCAGCACCTCGGCGAGCAGCACCCGGTTGTAGGGCCGGTGCTCCTCCTCGCCGATCAGCAGCGCGGGCGTGCCGAGCTCACCGAGCCGCCGGGCGAGCCGTACGCCCGCGAGGCCGGTGCCGATCACCACCACACGCTCATTCGAGGTCATGCATCCGAGCGTGCGGTGCCGGTGTTACCCGGCAGCATCACCTCTGTTTCCCACGGGGAACGCTGCCCTCAGCGGGGGAGGGGGCCGCATGTGAGGCTTCCCCGGCAGGGGCGACGGTGGGCTGTGAGGCTTCCCCTGCCGGGGCGACGGCGGGCTGTGAGGCTTCCCCTGCCGGGGCGACGGCGGGCTGTGAGGGTTGCCGAGGTGCAGTGACAGCGGGCTGTGAGGGTTCTCCAGGTGCGGTGACAGCGGGCTGTGAGGGAGGCTGCGCGGGCCTCGCATAGGGTCTCGATCATGCCCGACATATCACTGACCATGATCGCCCTGCTCTGCCTCGCGGCCCTCGCCGCCGGGTGGATCGACGCCGTGGTCGGTGGCGGCGGGCTGCTCCTGCTGCCGGTGCTGCTCCTCGGACTGCCGTCCGGGACGCCCGCCGCGCACGCCCTCGGCACGAACAAGGCGGTCGCCATCGTCGGCACCACGGGCGCGGCGGTGACGTACGCCCGCAAGGCCCCGGTGGACGTGCGCACAGCCGTCCGCATCGGCCTGGCCGCCCTCGCCGGGTCCTCCGCGGGGGCGTTCTTCGCGGCCGGGATGAGCACCGACGTCCTCAAGCCGGTGATCATGGTGGTGCTGCTCGGGGTCGCCGCCTTCGTGATCCTGCGGCCCGCCTTCGGCACGGCCCCCGCGACCGGTCCGGCCGGCCCCCGCCGCATTCTCGCCGCGATCGGCCTCGCGGGCCTGGGCATCGGCTTCTACGACGGCCTGATCGGCCCGGGCACCGGCACGTTCCTGGTCCTCGCGCTCACCGCGATCCTCCACCTCGACCTCGTCACGGCCTCCGCCACCGCGAAGATCGTCAACTGCTGCACCAACGCGGGCGCCCTCGCGACGTTCGCCTGGCAGGGCGCGGTCCTGTGGCAGCTGGCCGCCCTCATGGCCGTCTTCAACCTGGCGGGCGGCACCCTGGGCGCCCACACGGCCCTGAAGAAGGGCAGCGGCTTCGTGCGCATCGTGCTGCTGACGGTCGTCTTCGCCCTGGTGGGGAACCTGGCGTACGAGCAGTGGATCGCCTAACGACCTCGCAGGTCCAGCAGTTCGACCACCCCTGTCCCGTCCTCGTCGCCGTGCCCCTGTGCGAGCCGGCGTTCCATGAGCCGCGTGTACGGCGTCAGCAGCTCCGGGCTGACCCGCTGTTCCTCGGCCGTGCGCAGCAGCGTGGCGTTGCCCGCGACCTGCATCGCGAGGTTGGAGACGACGTCGCGGGTGTAGTCGCCGCTGTGCAGCCCCGCGGCGCTCTGGTGGGCGGCCGGGGCCATCGCGGTGAGCCAGTCCACCAGCAGCGGCGCGAAGTCCTTCGGCGCGATGTCCTCGGGGCGGATCAGCGCGAAGGCGTGGGCGATGCCGGCGAACATGCCGCTCATGGCGCTCAGCAGCGCCACGTCGTGCAGCGCGGCGAAGCCCGGGTCGGCCCCCACCCAACGGGTTCCGGCCGGGACGGCGAGTGTCTCGCGGTGCTCCTCGAACAGCTCGGTGGAGCCGCTGTAGAGGACGTAGCCGCCGGAGCCCGGGGCGCCGATCATCGGAGGGACGGCCATGATCCCGGCGCCCAGGAAGCGGGCGCCCCGCTCCCCGGCCCAGGCGGCGCGCGCCCGGTCCTGGCCCGGGGTGCCGGTGGTGAGGTTCACCAGGTCCCGCCCGGCGAGCGAGGCCCCGTCCAGGGCCTCGCCCACGGAGGCGTCGTCCAGCAGGCAGACGATCACGAGGCGGTTCGCGGCCACGGCCTCGGCTGCGCTCGCGGCGACGGTGGCGCCCTCGGCGGCGAGCGGCTCGGCGCGGGCGGCGGTCCGGTTCCAGACGGTCACCTCGTGCCCGGCGGCCAGCCAGGCGCGGGCGAGGGCGGTGCCCATGGCACCGGTGCCGAGCAGAGTCAGAGGAGTGCGGGGAGCAACTGCGGTGTCTGTCATGGCGTTTAGGCTCGTCGCAGGGGAAGCACCCGCTCAAGTACGCACTTCGAAGTGGGTGGTTACTCCGGGGGAAGGGTGCAGGCAGCGCAAGGGGAGGGGCGGGCATGGGGACGACCGGGCGGCGGCCGGGGGCGTACGTGTGCGGGATCGACGCGGCGATGGACGTGATCGGCGGCAAGTGGAAGGTGCTGATCCTCTGGGCCCTGAACGAGCGGCCGTGCCGCTTCGGGGAGCTCCGCCGTGAACTGCCGGGCGTCACCGAGAAGGTGCTCGCCTCGCACCTGCGGGAGATGGAGGCCGACGGGCTGGTGCACCGCGAGGCGTACGACGAGGTGCCGCCGCGCGTGGAGTACTCGCTGACGCCCCGGGGCGTCTCCCTGAACGAGGCGCTGGAACCGCTGGGGGCCTGGGGGAGGGCCCACGTCCTCGGCGGGTCACCGGCTCCCGGTCAGATGCGCGAAGACGACGACGTTCCCCTGGTAACCGGTGCCGCGTGAGAAGGTGCCGCCGCAGGTGATGACCCGCAACTCGGCGCGGTCGGCGGCGCCGTAGACCTTCTCGTCGGGGAAGTCCTTCGCGGCGTACACCTCGACGGCGTCCACGGTGAACACCGCGACGCCGCCGTCCCGCCGGTCCACCTCGATCGTGCTGCCCTTGGCCAGGGCGCCGAGGCCGTAGAAGACGGCGGGGCCGTCGGCGTTGTCGACGTGGCCGGCGACGATCGCGGTGCCCCGTTCACCGGGGGTGGTGCCGGCCTCGTACCAGCCGGCGAGGTTCACGTCCGCGGCGGGCGGCACGTCGAGGCTGCCGGTCCTCGTCAGGCCGAGCCCGGTCAGGGGCGCGTCGACCCGGAGCGACGGGATACGGATCCGGTCGGGCGGCGAGGGCGGCAGCGCGGGCACGGCGGGCCGCTCACCGGCCCGCCCGTCCGGCCCGGTGCCGCCGTCCGGCTCGGTGCTTCCGCCCGGTCCGGTGCTGCCGTCCGGTCCGGTGCTGCCGTCCGGCTCGGTGCCGCCGTCCGGCTCGGTGCCGCCGTCCGGTCCGGTGCTGCCGTCCGGCTCGGTGCCGCTGTCCGGCTTGGTGCTGCCGTCCGGCTCGGTGCCGCCGTCCAGCGCGGCCCGGGCCTGCGCGGCGGACGGCTGGGGCGGGGCGTGCGTCCCGGCGGCGTCGCGCAGCAGCCACACCCCCGAGCACAGGGCGAACACCGTGACGGCCGCCATGGCCGCGTCGGCGGGGCTGCGGACGCCGCCGGCGAACCCGGGAACCCTGCGCATACCCACCCCTTTCTGAGCTCGGCCCCGTACCCCCCTCCGGGCCGCGAGGGGCGTCGGACCCGGAGGGGGAGGGGAGATGCGGTACCGGCGACGGACAGCGGAGGGTGTCCGTCAGATCCCGTCGCCTCTCGCCCGGCGATGCAGGAGCCAGGTACCGCCCGCGGCGGCGACGGCGAGAGCCGCCACACCGGCCGCGGTCTGCGCGGGATCGGGGCCCAGGGCGCCGCCGACCCCCGTCTTCACACTTCCCCGGGGATGCACCTGCCCGCGCACCGGCGTCAGTGTGACCACCAGGTCCCCGGTGATCCGCCGGCCGCTGCCGCCGCAGGTCGCGGTGATCTCGTACGTGCCCGGCTGCGCACTCGGCGGCACCCTGAACCGCCCGGTCGCATCCTGCCCGTGCGCGTCCGGCACCAGGCTGAGGGAGCCCGCCCCGACCGCGCTGGCGTCACCCGTCACCGAGCCGCCGCCGCAGGCCGCCGTGCGCACCGTGACCCCGCCCCCGGGCACGACCGACGCCGGGGACACCTCCAGACCGCCGCCGGACGTGCCGTACGCGGGAGCGGCGGCGAGGGCCGCGGCGGCGACGGTGAGCGCGGTGGCGGTGAGCGCGGTGGCGGTCAGCTGCCGGGCGGTACGTCGCATCGGTGCTCCCTCGAGCGGGTCGGTCGTGCGCCTGCCCTTCCGAGGTAACGGGCAGCGGGTCGACCGCGCCCCCTGAGGGAGCGTCAGAATTGGGGTGAACGGGTGTCAGGGGCAGGTGAACCGGGCTGCTCCTCACGGTCGTTTCGCCAGGTCACGGACGTCTCCCGGGGAGAGTCGGGGAAATGCGCGGGGTGCGCGTGTGAACGGGTGACCCCGGTGTACGTCCCACCGCTTGACCTCAACTTTGGTTGAGGTACCAGGCTGTGCCGCATGAATCCCACCGCCACCGCATCAGCCGCCGCCGCGACCGGCCCGCTCCGCCTGACCCTCGTCGTGGGCAGCAACCGGCACGGCCGCTTCGGCCCCGTCGTCGCCGACTGGCTCCTCGCCCGCGTCCGGGACCGCGACGACCTGGTCGCCGAGGTCGTCGACGTCGCCGAGGCCGCGCTGCCCATGTCCCTCGAACCCACCCCGGAGGCGACCGCCGCACTGTCCGGCATCACCCCGAAGCTGGCCCGCGCGGACGCCTTCGTGGTCCTCACCCCCGAGTACAACCACTCCTTCCCGGCGGGCCTGAAGAACCTCGTCGACTGGCACTTCACCGAGTGGCAGGCCAAGCCCGTCGGCCTCGTCTCCTACGGCGGCCTGTCCGGCGGTCTGCGCGCCGTGGAGCACCTGCGTCAGGTCTTCGCGGAGCTGCACGCCGTGACGGTCCGCGACACCGTCTCCTTCCACAACGCCGGCGCCGCCTTCGACGACCGGGGCGCCCTGCGCGACCCCTCCGGCCCGGACGCGGCGGCGAAGACCATGCTGGACCAACTGGTGTGGTGGGGAACCGCGTTGCGAGAGGCCAGGGAGAAGCGGCCGTACGGAGGCTGAGCCTGCCTCAGCCGCACGCCGCCGGCTCGCCGCACCCCGTCACACCCGCGCCCGCCAGTCGCCGCCCGCGATCGCCCGCCCCCGGGCCCGCAGCCGCGCGGCGACGGCGGGCGCGGCCACGTACACCCACGCCCGCACGGCAGCCCCGTCCGCCGCCCGGACGACCTTCCGCTCGACGCGCACGTACAGACTGCGCGGATCCCCCGGTACGTACTCCTCCAGCCGGTCCAGCTCCGCGAGCAGCCCCGCGTACGTCCCGGGCAGCGCGGTCATCAGCTCCCCGCTGACCGTGCCGCCGCCCGGCTCGTCGACCGCGTAGGGATAGCCCGGCCCGTCGTAGAGCACCGCGTCCGCGAGCCTGCCCGGCTCCTCGGAGTGGGTGCGTCCGCGCAGGAAGAGGTCGTGGTTGACCTCCCCGGGGCGGAGGGTGCCGTAGACGAAGAAGGGGAGGGTCACAGGAACGATTCTCCACCCTCACACACCTCCACAGCAGGGCTATGGACATGCCATGTCCGTGCCGCCTTAACTCGCGGTCAACATCAACGCCGCACCCGGTCGACCCCACGCGACCGGGTGCGCCCGTATGAGGAGACCGATGAGTCGGATACGTCATGTCCGCGGTTCCCGTCTCGCCCTCGCCGGTGTGGCCGTCACCGGCACCACCGCCCTGCTGGCCGCCGTTCTCTCCCCGTCCGCCGGAGCGGCGGACCAGCCGACCAGGTCGGGCGCGATCCAGGACGCGGAGGCGGTGCTCGCGGACCGGGCCGGAGCCCTGGGCCTCACCCCGGCCCAGGAGACGAAGGTCCGGGACGTCGTCGTCGACGAGGACGGCACCCGGCACGTGCGCTACGACCGCACCTACCACCGACTCCCGGTCCTCGGAGGTGACTTCGTCCTCCACCTGAACCCGGACGGTTCCTACCGTGGCACGGACCGGGCGACGAGGTCCGCGCTCTCCCTGGCCACCGTCACCCCCGAGGTGACGGCCCCCAAGGCCGCCGACCTCGCCGCGAACCTGCTGCGCGCGGCCCACCTCGGCCAGACCCTGAAGAAGCTCACCGCCAAGCCCCGGCTGGTCGTCGACGCCCTGCACGGCACCCCGAAGCTGGCCTGGCAGACCGACGCGGTCGCGCACGACGAGCGCGGCAACCCCGTCGGGCGCACGCTCCTGACCGACGCGAGGACCGGCGACCGGATCGACGCCTGGGACTCCATGGAGTCGGCGTCGGGCGACGGCCGGTCCCTCTACGGCGGCACGGTCCCCCTGGAGACGACCGCGTCCGGCTCGTCGTACCAGCTCAAGGACGCGACACGCGGCGGCACGTACACCGGCGACGCCGGGAACAAGACGGACAAGTGCCTGCTGACCGTCTGCCTGACCCGGGCCCCCGCGACGCTCTTCACGGACGCCGACAACCACTGGGGCACGGGCGCGGCCTCCGACCGGTCCACGGTCGCGGTGGACGCCCAGTACGGCACGGACGTCACCTGGGACTACTACAAGACGGTCCACGGCCGTGACGGCATCGCCGGCGACGGCAAGGGCTCCTTCAACCGCGTCCACTACGGCAAGGACTACAACAACGCCTTCTGGGACGACAACTGCTTCTGCATGACCTACGGCGACGGCGACGGCAAGCTCATGGGCCCGCTGGTGTCGCTGGACGTCGCCGGGCACGAGATGTCCCACGGCGTGACGTCGAAGACGGCCGCGCTGACCTACTCCGGCGAGTCCGGCGGTCTGAACGAGGCCACGTCGGACATCTTCGGCACGCTGGTGGAGTTCCACGCGGAGAACGCCGAGGACCGGGGCGACTGGCTCATCGGCGAGAAAGTCGTCCGCTCCGGCCTCGGCCGCGAGGCCCTGCGCTTCATGGACAGGCCGTCCAAGGACGGCAAGTCCGCGGACTGCTGGAACGCGAAGCTCGGCGACCTCGACGTGCACTACTCCTCGGGCGTCGGCAACCACTTCGCCTACCTGCTCGCGGAGGGCAGCGGCGCCAGGACCCTCAACGGCGTCGCCTACGACTCCCCGACCTGCGACGGCTCCACGGTGACCGGCATCGGCCGCGCCGAGCTGGGCAAGATCTGGTACCGCGCGCTGACGGTCTACATGACGTCCTCGACGACGTACGCGGACGCCCGCGCGGCGACCCTGAACGCGGCGAGGGACCTCTACGGCGCCGACAGCACCGAGCAGAAGGCGGTCGCGGCGGCCTGGAAGGCGGTCGAGGTGAGCTGACCGCTACCGCCGGACCGCCTCCAGCCGCACCGCGCACGTCTTGAACTCCGGCATCCGGGAGGTCGGGTCGAGCGCGGGGTTGGTGAGGGTGTTGGCGCGGCCCTCGCCCGGCCAGTGGAAGGGCATGAAGACGGTGTCGGGCCGGATGGCGTGCGTGATCCTCGCGGGCGCCACGACCCGGCCCCGCCGCGACACGACGGCCACCGGATCGCCCTCGGCCGCTCCGAGCCGGGCCGCCATCCTCGGGTGCAGCTCCACGAACGGCCCGGGCGCGGCGGCGTTCAGCTCCGCGACGCGCCGGGTCTGCGCCCCTGACTGGTACTGCGCCACGACCCGGCCCGTGGTCAGCAGCACGGGGTACTCGTCGTCGGGCTCCTCGGCGGTCGCCCGGTGCGAGACGGGAACGAACCGGGCCCGGCCGTCGGGGGTGGCGAACCGCTCGAGAAAGAGGCGAGGCGTGCCGGGGTGCACGCCCGGTGCCTCGACGCCGGCCGGCGTATCCCCGCCCGGTGCCTTCCCGCCGGGCGGAGTGTCCAGGGTTGCTGCCCTTCCGCCGGGCAGGGTGGCCCCGGCCTGCGTCTTTCCGCCGGGCAAGCCGTCCTCGGCCTGCGTGTCCCCGGCCATGGCCTTCCCGCCGGGCAGGGTGTCCCCGGCCATGGCCTTCCCGCCGGGCAGGGTGTCCCCGGCCATGGCCTTCCCGCCGGGCAGGGTGTCCCCGGCCATGGCCTTTCCGCCGGGCAGGGTGTCCTCGGCCGTCGGCTTCACCGCCGGGCACGGCCAGAACACTCCGTTCTCCTCTGCCAGCCTCCGGTAGGTGATCCCCGAGTAGTCCGCCGGGCCGCCCGCCGACGCGCGGCGCAGTTCCTCGAAGACCTCCTCCGGGTCGGTCGGGAAGCCCTTCTCGACGCCCAGGCGCGCGGCGAGTTCGTGCAGCACCTCCAGGTCGCTGCGCACGCCGTCGGGCGGGGTGACCGCCCGGCGCCGCAGCAGCACCCTGCCCTCCAGGTTCGTCGTCGTGCCCGTCTCCTCGGCCCACTGCGTGACCGGCAGGACCACGTCCGCCAGTTCGGCCGTCTCCGACAGCACCACGTCGCAGACCGCCAGGAAGTCCAGGGACCGGATGCGCTCCTCGACGTGCGCGGCACGCGGCGCGGACACCACCGGGTTGGACGCCATCAGCAGCAGTGACCTGATGTCGGTGCCCAGCGCGTCCAGCAGCTCGTAGGCACTGCGCCCCGGCCCGGGCAGGCTGTCCGGGTCGACGCCCCACACCTCGGCGACGTGCGCCCGCGCGGCCGGGTCGTCGAGCTTGCGGTAGCCCGGCAACTGGTCGGCCTTCTGCCCGTGTTCGCGCCCGCCCTGCCCGTTGCCCTGGCCGGTCAGACAGCCGTACCCGGAGAACGGGCGGCCCGCCCGGCCGGTCGCCAGGCACAGGTTGATCCACGCGCCCACGGTGTCGGTGCCCTTGGACTGCTGCTCGGGCCCCCGGGCGGTGAGCACCATCGCCGACTCCGGCTCGCAGAACAGCCTGACCGTCTCACGGAGTCGAGGAACGGACACCCCCGTGATCCGCTCCACGTACTCCGGCCAGTGCGCCATCGCGGCGGCCCGGGCGTCCTCCCAGCCGGCCGTGCGTTCCCGGACGTACTCCTCGTCCACGCGGCCCTCGGCGATCACCAGGTGCAGCAGACCCAGGGCGAGGGCCAGGTCCGTGCCCGGCCGGGGCGCCAGGTGCAGGTCCGCCTGCTCGGCGGTCTTCGTGCGGCGCGGGTCGATGACGATCAGGGTGCCGCCGTTCTCCTTCAGCTCGGTGAAGAACCGCAGGGACGGCGGCATGGTCTCCGCGAGGTTCGACCCGACGAGGATCACACAGCCGGACTTCGGGATGTCCTCCAGCGGGAACGGCAGCCCGCGGTCCAGCCCGAACGCCCTGATGCCGGCGGCCGCCGCCGACGACATGCAGAAACGCCCGTTGTAGTCGATCTGGGAGGTGCCCAGCACGACGCGGGCGAACTTGCCGAGTGTGTACGCCTTCTCGTTCGTCAGGCCGCCCCCGCCGAACACCCCGACCGCGTCCGGGCCGTGCTCCGCGCGGGTGCGGCCCAGCCCCGCGGCGATCCTCTCCAGCGCCTCGTCCCAGGAGGCGGGCACCAGCGTGCCGCCCTCGTCGCGCACCAACGGGGAGGTCAGCCGCACGTCGGGCGCCAGCACGGCCGCGGCCGTCCGGCCCTTGCCGCACAGGGCGCCCCGGTTCACCGGGAAGTCCGCGCGCTCGCTCACCTCGACGGCCCCGTCCGGGGCGGCGGTGAGGTTCATCCCGCACTGCAGGGCGCAGTACGGGCAGTGCGTGGGCGTCGCGGAGTTCAGCATGCCGTCCAGCGTGCGTCGGCCGTGTTACGCCGGGGGCGGCTGCCTGTTACGCGGCCGGGACGGCAACCTCCCCGCCGCCGCCCCGCCCGCGTGAGGCGAGGGCCCGGCCGGTCAGGGGAGAGGGGCCCGGCCCGTCGCCAAGGCCCTCTCCACCCCCGGCTCCCGCGGCCCGAGGAACCGCGGGTCGGGCCGGAAGGCCGCGTCCAGCGCGGCCTTCCCGGCGGCGAGGATCTCCCGGGCGCCGCCGTAGTACCAGGTCGCGTCGTGCACCGCGTCCACCCCGACCCCGTACGACGCGACCCCCGCCGCCTCGCACAGCGCCACCGCCCGCCGGATGTGGAAGCCCTGGCTGATCAGCACGGCCTCGTCCACCCCGAAGATCTTCTTCGCACGCACACAGGAGTCCCAGGTGTCGAACCCCGCGTAGTCGCTGACGATCCGCCCGTCAGGCACCCCGTGCCGCGTCAGATAGCCACGCATCGCGTCCGGCTCGTCGTAGTCCGCACGGCTGTTGTCGCCGGTGACGAGCACCACCTCGACGCGCCCCTCCCGGTACAGCTTCGCGGCGGCGTCGAGCCGGTGCGCGAGGTACGGCGAGGGCTCGCCGTCCCACAGCCCCGCGCCGAACACCACGGCCACCTCGGTGCGCGGCACCTCCGCCGCCGTCCGCAGCCGGTCACCCGCCACCGCGTACATCCACGTCGCCGGGAGCAGCGCGAGCACGCACCCGGCCATCACGGCCTGGACCAGCCGCCGCTGTCCCCGCCGGGTACGCGGCAACCGCGGCCTGCGCAAGGTCACACCACGCATCGAACGGTCCCTCCCCAGGTCGGCCCCTCGACAGTCAGGGACGTCCTCCCGGGCCGCCCGGTTCATCCACGCCCACGTGACCAGCTTCACCCGGTTCCGGGAAACCGCAGGTCACGCCGCCTCACACACCCCTCTCCCACGTCGTGAACCGCTGGAAAACACCCGTGACGCCCAGGCAACGGGAAGGCAACGTGCCGCCGCGACCATCGGTGCATGCCCAGTCAGCTCAGCCTCCTCCCGCCGCCCGCCCCGCGCCGCCCGGCCCCGCCCGCCCTCGTGGTCGTGGCCCACGGCAGCCGGGACCCCCGCGCGCTGAGCACCGTGAGCGCACTCCTCGACCGGGTCCGGGCCCTGCGCCCCGACGTGCCCGTGCACCTGGGCCACATCGAACTCAACGCCCCGCTGCTCCCCGACACGCTCGCCGCCCTCGGGGACTCGGAGGCGGTTCTCGTCCCCCTGCTCCTCAGCCGCGGCTACCACGTCAAGCAGGACATCCCCGAGATGGCGGCGGCCTCCCGGGCCCGCACCCACCTCGCCGGCCCCCTGGGCCCGCATCCCCTCCTGGTCGACGCGCTCCAGGCCCGCCTCACGGAGGCCGGCTGGGGCGGGACACCCCACCGCACCAGCGCGGTCGTCCTGGCCGCGGCCGGCTCCCGCGACCCGGACGCGAAGACGGACACGGGCCGCACGGCCCACCTCCTGGCGGCCCGCCTCGGCGTCCCCGTCATCCCGGCCTACGCCTCCGCCGCGACCCCGACGGTCGAAACGGCCGTCCGCACCCTCCTGGCCAGGGGCCGCCGCCACATCGCCCTCGCCTCCTACTTCACGGCCCCCGGCCGCTTCGCCACGCAGTGCGCCCAGGCGGCCCCGTGGATAGCGGCGGCCCCCCTGGGAACCCACCCGTCGACGGCCGACCTCGTCCTCCACCGCTACGAGGAGGCGCTGACGGCGGCGGCCGAACCGGTACTGGCCTCGGCCTGAAATCGCCGGCGGGAACATGCCCCCTAAGGGGCGCGGGGAACTGCGCGACCAGCCCAGAACAACCCGCATCCGCCCGAGATCGGAACCCGGCACACGCAGACGCGCTTACTGTCGTCACATGGACGGCACCGCACAACACCCCCCCGCCTACGACCCGACGTCAGTCGACCGCTGGGCCCCGGAACCCGACAAACGCCCCGGCCGCACCGCCTTCCAACGCGACCGCGCCAGAGTCCTCCACTCCGCCGCCCTGCGACGCCTCGCCGGCAAGACCCAAGTGGTGACGCCCGGCACCCTGGGCCCCGCCTGGGACGCCAGCCCCCGCACCCGCCTCACCCACTCCCTCGAATGCGCCCAGGTCGGCCGTGAACTGGGCGCGGCCCTGGGCTGCGACCCCGACCTCGTCGAAGCCGCCTGCCTCTCCCACGACCTCGGCCACCCGCCCTTCGGCCACAACGGCGAACAGGCCCTCAACGAGTTCGCGGCGGACTGCGGCGGCTTCGAGGGCAACGCCCAGTCCCTGCGGCTCCTCACCCGCATCGAGCCCAAACGCTTCACCCCCGAGGGCTCCGTCGGCCTCAACCTCACCCGTGCCACCCTCGACGCCGCCACCAAGTACCCCTGGCCCCGCGGCGCCCACCCCACCGACCCGGCGTCGCACAAGTTCGGCGTCTACGAGGACGACCGCCCGGTCTTCGACTGGCTCCGCAAGGACGCCCCCGGCACCCGTACCTGCTTCGAGGCGCAGGTCATGGACTGGTCCGACGACGTGGCCTACTCGGTGCACGACGTGGAGGACGGCCTGCACGCCGGCCACATCGACCCGAACTGCCTGCACGCCGACCCCGAACGCCGGGACGTCTTCGAGGTGGCCCGCGGCCGGTACGTCCCCGCCGACACCGACCCCGCCGAACTCGCCGCCGCCCTGGACCGGCTCCTCGCCCAGGAGTGGTGGCCGCACGGCTACGACGGCACGGCCGTCGCCCAGGCCCGCCTCAAGGACGCCACCAGCCAGCTCATCGGCCGCTTCTGCCTGGCCGCCGAGACCGCGACCCGCACCGCGTACGGGGCGGGCCGGCTCACCCGGTACGCCGCCGAGCTGGTCGTCCCGCGCGAGACCCGGATGGAGTGCGCCGTCCTCAAGGCCGTCGCCGACCTCTACGTCATGCAGCGCGCCGAGCAGGAGCGGCTGCGCGCCGACCAGCGGATCGTCGTCGCCGAACTGGCCGAGGCGCTCACCGCCCGGGCCCCGGACGGCCTGGACCCGCAGTTCCGCGCCCTGTTCGACCGGGCGGCGGACGACAGGGCGCGCAAGCGGGTGATCGTCGACCAGATCGCCTCCCTCACCGACACCTCCGCCCGTTCGCTTCACGCCCGTCTGACGGGGCAGGGATGAGACTGACGCGACGGACGGGACGGGAGCACCCCCGAATGTGACCCTCCGTGGCCTGATCGGGTCACTCCCTCTTCCCGCATCACGCTCCGTGCGGGACGCTCGCAAGTGGCGACACCCTGACGAGGAGGCAACAAGTGGTCGACGCGGATCAGACATTCGTCATCGTCGGAGGCGGACTGGCCGGCGCGAAGGCGGCCGAGACGCTCCGCGCGGAGGGCTTCACCGGCCGCGTGATACTGATCTGCGACGAACGCGACCACCCCTACGAGCGTCCGCCGCTGTCCAAGGGCTACCTCCTCGGCAAGGAGGAACGCGACAGCGTCTTCGTCCACGAACCCGCCTGGTACGCGGCCCACGACATCGAGCTGCACCTCGGCCAGACCGTCGATGCCGTCGACCGCACGGCGAAGACGGTCCGCTTCGGCGAGGACGGCACCGTCGTCCGCTACGACAAACTGCTCCTGGCGACCGGCGCCGAACCCCGCCGCCTGGACATCCCGGGCACGGACCTGGCCGGCGTGCACCACCTGCGCCGCCTGGCCCACGCCGAGCGCCTCAAACACGTCCTGACCCACCTCGGCCGGGACAACGGCCACCTCGTCATCGCCGGTGCCGGCTGGATCGGCCTGGAGGTCGCGGCGGCGGCCCGCGAGTACGGCGCGGAGGTCACGGTCGTCGAGCACGGGCCGACCCCGCTGCACGGCGTGCTGGGCCCCGAGCTCGGCGGGCTCTTCGCGGAGCTGCACCGCGAGCACGGGGTGCGGTTCCACTTCGGCAGGCGGCTCACCGAGATCGTCGGCCAGGACGGCATGGTCCTCGCGGCCCGCACCGACGACGGCGAGGAGCACCCGGCGCACGACGTGCTGGCGGCGATCGGCGCGGCACCGCGCACCCACCTCGCGGAGGCGGCCGGTCTGGAGATCGCCGACCGGGCCCACGGCGGCGGCATCGTCGTCGACGAGCGGCTGCGCACCTCCGACCCGGCCGTCTACGCGGCCGGTGACGTCGTCTCCTTCCCGCACCCCCTGTTCGGCACGCGGGTGCGCGTCGAGCACTGGGCCAACGCCCTGAACGGCGGCCCGGCGGCCGCGCGCTCCATGCTGGGCCACGACGTGACGTACGACCGGGTGCCCTACTTCTTCTCCGACCAGTACGACCTGGGCATGGAGTACTCCGGCTGGGCACCCGCCGGCTCCTACGACCAGGTGGTGATCCGCGGGGACGCCGGGAAGCGCGAGTTCATCGCGTTCTGGGTGAAGGACGGCCGCGTGCTCGCCGGGATGAACGTGAACGTATGGGACGTCACGGACAAGATCCAGCGCCTGATTCGCTCCAAGACCCGGGTGAACACCGAGGCCCTGGCCGACCCGCACACGCCGCTGGACAGCCTCGCCTCCTAGCCGCCGGGGCTGTCAGGAGTGTCGGTGCGGCCCCGTAGACTCACCTCGTGGCAGGACGGATCAACGACGAGGACGTGAAGGCGGTACGGGACGCGGTCCCGATCGACGCCGTGGTGTCCGAGTACCTCCAGCTGCGCAACGCGGGCGGCGGCAACCTCAAGGGTCTCTGCCCGTTCCACGACGAGAAGTCGCCGTCCTTCCAGGTCAGCCCGAGCAAGGGGTTCTTCCACTGCTTCGGCTGCCAGGAGGGCGGCGACACCATCACGTTCGTGATGAAGATCGACCACCTCTCCTTCTCGGAGGCGGTCGAGCGCCTGGCCGGCCAGGCGGGCATCACCCTGCGCTACGAGGAGGGCGGCTACAACCCCTCCCACCAGCGCGGCGAGCGGATCCGCCTGGTCGAGGCCCACAAGATCGCCGCCGACTGGTACGCGGAACAGCTCGCGACCAGCCCGGAGGCCGACACCGGCCGCCAGTTCCTCGCCGAGCGCGGCTTCGACCAGGCCGCCGCCCAGCACTTCTCCGTCGGCTACAGCCCCCAGGGCTGGGACCACCTCACGCGCTACCTGCGCGGCAAGGGCTTCACCGACAAGGAGCTGATCCTCTCCGGCCTCTCCCAGGAGGGCCGCCGCGGCCCCATCGACCGCTTCCGCGGCCGGCTGATGTGGCCCATCCGCGACATCGGCGGTGACGTCGTCGGCTTCGGCGCCCGCAAGCTCTACCAGGCGGACAACGGCCCGAAGTACCTGAACACGCCCGAGACGGCGATCTACAAGAAGTCCCAGGTCCTCTACGGCATCGACCTCGCCAAGAAGGACATCGCCAAGGCGTCCCGCGCGGTCGTCGTCGAGGGCTACACGGACGTCATGGCCTGCCACCTCGCCGGTGTGACGACCGCCATCGCCACCTGCGGCACCGCCTTCGGCGGCGACCACATCAAGATCCTCCGCCGGCTGCTCATGGACAACGGCTCGGCCCGCGTGATCTTCACCTTCGACGGCGACGCCGCCGGCCAGAAGGCCGCCCTGCGCGCCTTCGAGGACGACCAGAAGTTCGCCGCCGAGACGTACATCGCCATCGCCCCCGACGGCATGGACCCCTGCGACCTGCGGCTCGCCAAGGGCGACGAGGCCGTCGCCGACCTGGTCGAACCCCGCACCCCGCTCTTCGAGTTCGCCCTGCGCCAGATCGTGAGCCGCTACGACCTCGACACCCCGGCCGGCCGCGCCGCCGCCCTGGACGAGGCCGCGCCGATCGTCGCCCGCATCAAGAACAGCGGCGCCCAGCACGAGGTCGCCGTCGAGCTCGCCGGCATGCTCGGCATCCTCGACACCCAGTTCGTCGTCAAGCGCGTCGCCCAGCTGGCCCGCTGGGCCCGCGACCGCGGCGGCAAGGGCCCGGCCCCCGAGCGGCACCACCGGACACAGCAGTACGCCGGCCCACCCGCCCCCACCACCTCCCGCGGCCCGGCCCTGAACCTCCGCAACCCGGTCTTCGCAACCGAACGCGAACTGCTCAAACTGGCCCTGCAACGCCCCGAGTTGGTCTCCCCGGCCTTCGACGCCTACGGGGTGGACGAGTTCACCGCCCCGCCCTACGCCGCCGTCCGCCAGGCCATCCAGGACGCCGGCGGCGCCGAACTGGGCGTCGCCGACCCCCAGGACTACCTGGTCAAGGTCCGCGAGGCCGCCCCGGACGACGCGGTCCGCGCGACGGTGACGGAGCTCGCCGTCGAGGCGATCCTGCTGCACAAGGGCGTGAAGGGCGCCGACGAGGTGTACGCGGGCGCCCAGCTCGTGACGGTCCGCCGCCGCGCCGTGGAGCGCCGCATCCGCGACATCACCAGCCGGCTCACCCGCCTCGGCACCCACGGCGACCCGGCCGAACTCGCCGCCGTGCAGAACGAACTGTGGGTCCTCCAGCAGTACGACCAGGCCCTCCGGGAACACGGCGCCGCCGCGCTCTGACCCGGCTCAGGCCCCGGCCCCCTCGAAGGCCGGTGCCACCGCGCGCACCAGCCGCTCGGCGAACGCCCGCTCGTCGTCCCGGAACCGGGGGTACTCGGTGACGAAGTGGTCCCACTCCACAAAGCCGACCGCCTCCACCACGTCCTCCAGGAGGACCTTCTCGCGGTACGGGTAGGGCCACTCGCCCGACAGCCGGAACACTTTGTGCAGCAGCTCGTAGCGCAACGGGTACCGCTCGGCCAGCAGCACGGCGTCGTAGAGGTCCTTGCCCTGGGCGTGCATGTCGTTGATCACCCACATCAGCTTCCAGGCCAGCGACAGTTCGGGCGTCGCGGCCCGGACGAGCACACCGCCCGGCAGCTCGACGAGCTCGGGTTCCTCGGGCAGCGGCTCGTTGAAGACGAAGTCCAGCTGGACGTGGCCGCCGGGCAGACCGGGCGCGGCCCAGGGGAGCACCATGCGCCGGCCGGGCACGCGGTCGTACGTCCAGATGTCCTCGGCCACCATGCCCCGCGCCGAGATCCCGATGCCCGGCCCCCGTGCCTCGGCCAGCTCCTGCGCTGCCGTCGCGATCCCGGTCAGCATCCGGTCCGTCCGGCCGTCCTCCATCCGCCAGGTGTGCGGAACGACGACGAAGTCCAGGTCACCGGGCTCGCGCGCGGCCTCCCCGAACCACGCCGACATCAGCACGCTGCCCCGCAGCACCAGCGAGTCCACCCACGGCGAGCCGCTGATCGCGGCCAGCACCAGATGCAGCGCCCGGCGGCGGGCCGCCCGCCACGCCTCGTCCCGCGTCGGGTCGCCGAAGCACGGGTCGGTGGCCCGATAAGCCTTGTTGAGGTGCTTCAGGGCCGGGTCGAAGACCGGGCGCTGCACCACGTCGTCCCCCGGCACCGGACACAGCGTCTTCGGCAGGTGCTCCACCCGGCGCGTGGCGTCGTCCAGCGGCTCCCGGGGGATCTCGGAGCTCTGCCACCCGAACCGCTCCCACGCCGACCCGGTCATGTCCGTACCCCCACCGGCTCCTCCAGCCATCCCTCGTCCACCGACACATCACTGTCGTGGAGCACGAACTCCCGCTCCACGCCCAGCACTTCACCACCACCCAGCTCGGTCAGCAGCCGCTCCAGCGCCCGGCCCGCGCCCTCGGCGTCCACCGCGTGGCAGCGCTGGGTCACGAACCGCTCGTGATGCTCGCCCCGCACCCGCCGGGCGTTCCACGACAGATGGGCGCCGTGCGGCGTGACGCGCGCCGCGAGAGCCGCCAGGTCCGTGTCCGCGCTGAGCCGCAGCTTCACATGGTGCTCGAAGTACCGTCCGTCGTCGCAGGGACGGCGCGGTACCTCCGGGGACCAGGGCGACGACTCGATCTTCACGCGCACCGGATCGAAACCGTCCGCCCGCAGACGCGCCACCACGTCCCGCACCCGCGCCCCTTCACGGGCGTACGACGACGAACCGGACAGGGTGAGCATGGGCTGGTCGCGCATCCGGCCCCTGGCCAGCACGATGTGCGTGAGCTTGAACCCACCCGCCGCCGCCCAGCGGCGCAACCGGGCGAACTCGTCGGGACCGACGCAGCGGACCGTCACATGCGACTCGTACAGGGAAGCGGACATCGCACGATCGTCGCAGACCAGGGACGCGTGAGGCATCCGGGTTTTCCACGAGGGGCGACCGCGCGGTCACGGACCGGAAGCAAAAAGTCATCGCACGCCCCTCGTGGCGACGATGTGTCTTACCCCACACTGGGTTCCGGTGCCTGAGTCCTCGGAGCGCGGCCGATCCGTCACCGACGGGTCCCAGACCCCCGCGGTTCCGCTCATCGCGTACGGGACGGAAAGCGGCGAGGCCGCCGACTCCGCCCCCGAAGTACCGCTGTCGTACTCCTTGGCAGCGATCATCCTGGAGGTCGCCCCCGTGCAGACCCAGACCCTCACCCAGACCGACGCCGGTGCCGTCGCCGACGCCGACGGAGCCGCGCCGGACGCGGAGGCCGACGCCCTGTCAGGAGTCCCGGCGCAGGGCCGCGCCGCGCACCACCCCGAGTCGGGGCCGGAGCCGGAGGAGCCGCCCGCCGAGGCCATCGAGGCGGCGGAACCTCCCGAGGCGGTCGAACCCCCGCCGGTCCGCACCGAGTCCGGCAGCCCCTCCTCGGACCTGTTCCGCCAGTACCTGCGGGAGATCGGCCGCATCCCCCTGCTCACCGCCGCCGAGGAGGTCGAACTCGCCCGCCGCGTCGAGGCCGGCCTGTTCGCGGAGGAGAAGCTGCGGCTCACCCCAGACCTGGACAGCCAGCTCGCCCTCGATCTGGACCGGCTCGTCGTCATGGGCCGCATGGCCAAGCGCCGCCTGATCGAGGCCAATCTGCGCCTGGTCGTCTCGGTCGCCAAGCGCTACGTCGGCCGCGGCCTGACGATGCTCGACCTCGTGCAGGAGGGCAACCTCGGCCTGATCAGGGCCGTCGAGAAGTTCGACTACGCCCGCGGCTACAAGTTCTCCACGTACGCCACCTGGTGGATCCGCCAGGCCATGTCCCGCGCCCTGGCCGACCAGGCGCGCACCATAAGGGTCCCCGTCCACGTCGTGGAGCTCATCAACCGGGTCGTCCGCGTCCAGCGCCGCATGCTCCAGGAGCGCGGCTACGAGCCGACACCCGAGGAGGTCGCGGCCCAACTGGACCTGCAGCCGGAGCGGGTCCGCGAGGTCCTGCGCCTCGCCCAGGAGCCGGTGTCGCTGCACGCGCCCGTCGGCGAGGAGGACGACGTCGCCCTCGGCGACCTCATCGAGGACGGCGACGCGGCCTCCCCGGTGGAGTCGGCGGCGTTCCTGCTGCTCAGGGAGCACCTGGAGGCGGTCCTGTCGACCCTGGGCGAGCGGGAGCGGAAGGTCGTCCAGCTGCGGTACGGCCTGGCGGACGGCCGTCCGCGCACACTGGAGGAGATCGGCAGGATCTTCGGAGTGACGCGGGAACGGATACGGCAGATCGAGTCGAAGACCTTGAACAAACTGCGGGATCACGCCTTCGCGGACCAGCTGAGGGGCTATCTGGACTGATGCCGGCCGCGGGCCGGTGGGGGCGGATCGCGCCGTTCCCCGCGCCCCTTCAGGGGCGTCAGCCGCACGTACCCAAGGGGCGCGGGGAACTGCGCGACCAGCCCCCACCGGACCCGCAGCCGCCCCACGACCCCACTCGGCACCGCCACAGGCCGCTCAGTCCACCTCCGCCACCGCCTGCGCGAACTGCGCCTTGTACAGCCGCGCATACGCGCCGTCCGCCGCCAGCAGCTCCTCGTGCGCGCCCTGCTCCACGATCGACCCGTTCTCCATCACCAGGATCGTGTCCGCGTCCCGGATCGTCGACAGCCTGTGGGCGATGACGAACGAGGTCCGCCCATGGGCGAGTTTCGCCATGGCCTTCTGAATGAGAACCTCGGTCCGCGTGTCGACGGAGCTCGTCGCCTCGTCCAGGACCAGGATCACCGGGTCGGACAGGAACGCCCGGGCGATGGTGATGAGCTGCTTCTCACCCGCGCTCACCCCCGTGCCCTCGTCGTCGATCACCGTGTCGTACCCGTCCGGCAGCGTCCGCACGAACCGGTCCGCGTGCGCCGCCCGGGCCGCCTCCTCGATCTCCCCGCGGGTGACCTCCCGGGAGGCGCCGTAGGCGATGTTCTCCGCGATCGTGCCGCCGAACAGCCAGGTGTCCTGCAGCACCATGCCGATCCCGGCCCGCAGTTCGTCCCGGGACATCCGCGCGATGTCGACCCCGTCGAGCGTGATGCGCCCGCCGGTGACGTCGTAGAACCGCATCAGCAGATTCACCAGCGTCGTCTTGCCGGCACCGGTCGGGCCGACGATGGCGACCGTGTGTCCGGGCTCGACCTTCAGCGACAGGTCCTCGATCAGCGGCTTGTCGGGGTCGTAGCGGAACGACACGTGCTCCAGCGCCACCTGCCCGCGCAGTTCCTCGGGGCGCACACCCGGCACCGGGTCCGCCTCCTGCTCCTCGGCGTCGAGCAGTTCGAAGACCCGCTCCGCCGAGGCGACACCCGACTGCACCAGGTTCGCCATCGAGGCGATCTGCGTCAGCGGCATGGAGAACTGCCGCGAGTACTGGATGAAGGCCTGCACGTCACCGATGGACAGCGAGCCCGAGGCGACCCGCAGTCCGCCCACGACCGCCACCAGCACGTAGTTCAGGTTCGACACGAACATCATCAGCGGCTGCATGACCCCGCTGTTGAACTGCGCCTTGAACCCCGCCTCGTACAGCGCGTCGTTCTGCTCGGCGAACTGCCGCGCCGACTCCTCCTGCCGCCCGAACACCTTCACCAGGGCGTGCCCGGTGTACATCTCCTCGATGTGCGCGTTCAGCTTGCCCGTCGAGCGCCACTGCTGCACGAAGTGCGGCTGCGACCGCTTGCCCACCCGCGTGGCCACGACGAACGACAGCGGCACGGTCACCAGCGCGACCAGCGCCAGGATCCAGGAGACGTAGAACATCATCGCGAGCACGCCGACGACGGTCAGCACCGAGTTGATGAGCTGCCCCATCGACTGCTGGAGGGTCTGCCCGATGTTGTCGATGTCGTTCGTCGCCCGGGACAGCACCTCACCGCGCTGCCGCCGGTCGAAGTACGACAGGGGCATCCGCGACAGCTTCGTCTGGACGTCCTCACGCATCCGGAACATGGTCCGGTTCACGGCCCGGTTCACCAGCCGTGTCGCCACCGCCATCAGCAGCCCGGCCACCGTGAACACGCCCAGCGCCAGCAGCAGTACGTGCCCGACGGCCGTGAAGTCGATGCCCTCGCCCGGGGTGAAGTCGGTGCTGCGCAGCATGTCGGCGACGTCACCGTCCCCGCGCTGCCGCATCTGCTCCAGCACCTGCTCCTTGGACGCCCCCTGCGGCATGCCCCGGCCGACGATGCCCGCGAAGACCAGGTCGGTCGCCTTGCCGAGGATCTTCGGCCCGACGACGTTCAGGCCGACGCTGAGCACCACGCACAGCAGCAGCACGTAGATGGTGACCCGCTCCGGCCCGAACCGCGCGACGAGCCGTTTGCCCGACCCCTTGAAGTCGAGCGAGCGCTGGTCGGGGCCGCCCCCGGCCATCATCCGCCCCATGGGCCCCGCCATCAGGCAGCCTCCGCTTCCGTGAGCTGGGAGAGCACGATCTCCCGGTAGGTCTCGTTGTCCGCCATCAGCTCGTGGTGCCGGCCGGTCCCGACGACCCGGCCCTCGTCGAGGACCACGATCCGGTCGGCGTCCCGGATGGTCGCCACCCGCTGCGCGACGATCAGCACGGTCGCCTCGGCGGTCTCCTCGGTGAGCGCGGCCCGCAGCGCGGCGTCCGTGGCGTAGTCGAGCGCGGAGAAGGAGTCGTCGAACAGGTAGATCTCGGGCCGCTGCACCAGTGTCCGGGCGATCGCGAGCCGCTGGCGCTGACCACCGGAGACGTTCGTCCCGCCCTGCGCGATCGGCGCGTCGAGGCCGCCCTCCAGCCGCTCCACGAAGTCCTTGGCCTGCGCCACCTCCAGCGCGTGCCACAGCTCCTCGTCGGTGGCGTCCGGATGGCCGTAGCGCAGGTTGGTCGCCACCGTCCCCGCGAACAGGTACGGCTTCTGCGGCACCATCCCGACGGTCTTCGCGAGCAGCTTCGGGTCGATGTCCGCCACCTCGACGCCGTCGACGAGCACCTGCCCCTCGGTCGCGTCGAACAGCCGCGGCACCAGCCCGAGAAGGGTGGACTTGCCGCTGCCGGTCGAGCCGATGACGGCGGTCGTCTCACCCGGCCGGGCCACCAGGTCCACGGCCCGCAGCACCGGCTCCTCGGCACCCGGATAGCGGAAGCCCGCACCCCGGATCTCCAGATGCCCGTGCCGGCGCAGCTCCCGCACCGGCGCCGACGGCGGGACGACGCTGGAGGAGGTGTCCAGCACCTCCTGCACGCGCTCGGCGCACACCTCAGCGCGCGGCACCATCATGAACATGAAGGTGGCCATCATCACGGACATGACGATCTGCATCAGATAGGCCAGGAACGCCGTCAGATCGCCGATCTGCATGCCGCCGCTGTCGATCCGGTGCGCGCCGAACCACACCACGGCGATCGACGACAGGTTCACCACCGTCATGACGATCGGGAACATCAACGCCAACAGGTTGCCGGTGCCCAGCGCGAAGTCGGTGAGGTCGGTGTTGGCCTTCCGGAAGCGCTGCTGCTCGTACTCGTCGCGCACGAAGGCCCGGATCACCCGGTTGCCGGTGATCTGCTCGCGCAGCACCCGGTTCACCGAGTCCAGCCGCTCCTGCATCGCCCGGAACAGCGGCCGCAGCCGCCGCACGATCAGCGTCACGCAGATGCCCAGCACCGGCACGACCGCCACCAGCACCCCGGACAGCGGCACATCGAGACCGAGCGCCAGCACGATGCCGCCCACGCACATGATCGGCGCCGACACCAGCAGCGTGAACGTCATCAGCGCCAGCATCTGCACCTGCTGGACGTCGTTCGTCGTCCGCGTGATCAGCGACGGCGCCCCGAAGTGACCGACCTCACGCGCGGAGAACGACTGCACCCGGTCGAACACGGACGCCCGCAGATCCCGTCCGAGCGCCGACGCCGTGCGGGCGCCGTAGTACACGGCACCGATGTTGCACACGACCTGGACCAGCGAGATGCCGATCATCAGGCCGCCGTAGCCCAGGATGTAGCCGGTGTCGCCGTTCACGACACCCTGGTCGATGATGTCCGCGTTCAGTGTGGGCAGGTAGAGCGTGGCGCAGGTCTGCAGGAACTGCAGCAGCACCAGCAGGGCGATGGGTCTCTTGTAGGGCCTGAGATAGGTCCGCAGAAGTCGTATGAGCACGCTGCTTCTCTCGGAGTGGATGACGGGGCCGAGTGGTTGCCCCTGGCCCCTATCGTCGAACACTCCACCCGCGTTACCTCAACCGAATTAACCCAACAGGCGGTCAAGTCCTTCAGAGGGCGCCGGGGTGGGTCTGCTCCCGCACCGCCACGAACTGCTGCCGCACCGCCTGCCCCACGGCCAGCTCCTCCCCGGGCTCCAGCACCTGAGCCACCGCGCCCTGCCAGGCCGGCGGGTTGCGCACGTCGAGCGTGCCCTGCGAGGCCCCCAGTGCCCAGGCCGCCTGGCGGGCGGCGCCGATCGCCGCGTAGTCGGCGGGCTGCGGCACCACGACCTGCGTCCCGAACAGCATGGGCGCCGCGGCCTGCACGGCGGGCAGTTCGGCGGCCGGCCCCAGCAGGAACACCCGCCGCACCTCCACGCCCCGGCCGCGCAGCACGTCCAGCGCGTCCGCCAGCCCGCACAGCATCCCCTCGAACGCGGCCCGTGCCAGATGCTCCGCCTTCATCGACTCGCGCCGGAGCCCGGCCAGGGTCCCGGCCGTGTGCGGCAGGTTCGGTGTCCGCTCGCCCTCCAGATACGGCAGCAGCACCAGCCCGTGCGACCCGGGCGTCGACTTCATCGCCAGATCGGACAGGCTCTCCAGATCGGGCAGCCCGAGCAGCTCGGCCGCCCCGCGCAGCGTGCGTACGGCGTTCAGCGTGGTGACGACGGGCAGGTGCATGCCGGTCGCGTCGGCGAGCGCGGTGATCATCCCGGACCCGTCGACCAGGGCCTCGGGGTGCACGGCCATCACGGACCCGGACGCGCCCAGCGACACCACCGCGTCACCGAGGCCGATACCGAGCCCGAACGCCGCCGCCATGGTCTCGCCGGTCCCCACGGAGATCAGCAGCCCCTCCGGCGTCCTGCCCGCCGCGTCCGCCGGGCCGATCACCTCCGGCAGCATCACCTGGTGCCCGAGCGCCAGCTCCACGAGGTCGGGCCGGTAGCCGCCGGTCGCCGCCGACCAGTAGCCGGTGCCGGACGCACCGCCACGGTCGGTGGTTCTCCTGACCGGCCGGCCCAGCAGCTGCCACACCAGCCAGTCGTGCGCCTGGAGCAGGATCGCCGTGCGCTGCGCGTTCTCCGGTTCGGTCCGGGCCAGCCAGCGCAGCTTCGTCACCGGCTGCGCGGCCTGCGGCACACAGCCCACCGCCTGCGCCCACGCCTCGCGGCCGCCGAGCGCGTCGATCAGATCGGCCGCGGCGACCTGCGTCCGCTTGTCGCCGCCGACCATCGCGGGCCGCACGGTGTTGCCCTGCGCGTCCAGCGGCACGACGGCGTTCTGCTGCGCCGAGACGCCGATCGCCTGCACACCCTCCAGCAGCCCGCCGCCCGCGGCCTCGCCCAGGGAGAGCAGCCAGGCCTGCGGGTCGACGTCGGACGGCCGGCCGCCGCCCTCGGGGCTCTCCACCGGATGTGGTGCATATCCCTGCCTGAGCACGGCTCCGGAGTCCGTGTCACAGACGACGATACGAGTGAAATCGGGTGAACTGTCCAACCCGGCGACTATCCCCATGGCGAAAATTCTGCCGTACGCTCCGCTCGGGTTGAGCCGTGGGAGCCGCAGGGGGGTCGCCGGGTTCCGGGTGCGGGCCGCGTTGTGGCTGGTCGCGCAGTTCCCCGCGCCCCTTCCGGGGGCGCGGTCCTTCTCGGCATCGGAAGATCAGGTGTTGGTCGTGCCCCAGTCGTCCTCGCCGCCGTTGTGGGTGGCGCGGTCGCGGAGGTGGCGGACGCGGTCGGCCACCGATTCGGGGACACGGTCTCCGACCTTGTCGCTCACCACGTGGTACGCCTTGCCCGCGAACTCGCGGCCCTGGTGGGCCGCCGTCTCCGCGGTGTTGCGCACGGCGGGGTTCTGCGCGAACTGCCGGGCTGACTTCTTCAACTGCTCGTAGCGCTCTCGTCCGGCCCTCGTGCCCAGCACGTAACCCAGGACGACTCCGGCGACGAACGTGAGCCGGTAACGCATGGCGGCCACCCTTCCCTTGCGTAGGTTCCCGGTGCGGCGTCGGTGCCGGGGAGTACCGATTGGCGGAGCACCCCCCTGCTTGCGCTAATGTATGTGTCGCAGCGAACGCGCGCCCCCTGGCGGATACCCAGGTAGGTACGTTCGATGCAAACGAGACCTTCCTCGGTAGCTCAATTGGCAGAGCAGCCGGCTGTTAACCGGCAGGTTACTGGTTCGAGTCCAGTCCGGGGAGCTCGGTCCTCCGTAGCTCAATTGGCAGAGCAGCCGGCTGTTAACCGGCAGGTTACTGGTTCGAGTCCAGTCGGGGGAGCAGGTGGGAAACGGACCCCTCTCAGGGGTCCTTTTTCATGCCCGATCCGCTGGTCCGGGAACCGCGCGGTGCCCGGCGCAGTCCTCATGGTCACGTAGGCCGTGCGGAGCCGCCCAGCCGAAGCAGGAGATCGTATGAGCGGCTATGCTGCGGCAGACGGCGCGCACACATGTACGCGACACGCCGCTATGGGGCGGTAGCTCAGCCGGTTAGAGCAGCGGACTCATAATCCGTCGGCCGTGGGTTCGAGTCCCACCCGCCCCACTGCGCAGGTCTTCAGCCTGCCGAAACGTTCCTCGTGGATGCCGGACGTCAACTCCGGCTCCGGTGGCGGGAAATCACCGCTCGCGAGCGCCGAGGTGTCCGCGCAGCACGGCCGGGTGCCGTTTCTTCCCCCCTCTATACGTACGCTCTCCCTTCTATACGTACGTTCTCCCCTCTGGTGACGGCCCGGCGCGGGTCGGATCGGAGATGCGGGGGGCTTTCCACCGGGTGAGCATGAGACGCGACCGGGTCGACGTCGAGGGTGGGGAGAAGCCGGAGGCAGGGCGAGCGGTGACGACCGACGAGATCCTCTTCGGCGTGGGGCTGACCTTCGTGCTCGCGGTCGGCTCCCAGATCCTCGCGGCCCGCCTACGGGTGCCGGCGCTGATCGTCCTCCTCCCGGCCGGGTTCACCGCGGGGGCGCTGACCGACGACATCCACCCCGACCGGCTGCTCGGGGCGGCCTTCGCACCCATGGTGTCGCTCGCCGTGGCGGTCATCCTCTACGACTCCGGGCTCGGACTCGACCTGCGCAAGCTCCGGGGACGCCAGCGCCGCACCGTGGGCAGACTGATCGTGGCCGGGGTGGTCCTGTCCTGGGCGGCCACCACGGTGTACGCCGCGCCCGTGCTGGGGATGTCCGGGCAGGCGGCGCTCGTGCTCGGTGCGATCCTCGTGGTCTCGGGTCCCACGGTCGTGGGGCCGCTGCTCGCCTTCGTCCGGCCCGACGACCGTCTCCAGCGGATCCTCACCTGGGAGGGCTCCCTCGTGGACCCCGTCGGGGGCATTCTGGGCGCCCTGGTCTACGCGGCCGTCCTCCACGACGGGTCCGGCGGCGGCTTCGGGCACCGGGTGGTGCAGTTCGCGACCAGTGTCGGGGTCGGTCTGGCCGGCGCCGTCGTGGGGACGGCGCTGCTGTGGCTGCTGCTGGCCAAGCTCCGGCTCGGTGACGTGCCGGCCACCTCGGCGCAGCTCGCCACGGTGATCGCGGTGGCCGCGGCCTGCGACATGGTCCGTGACGACTCGGGGCTCATCGCCGCGATCGTCATGGGGCTCGCGGTGGTGTATCTGCCCGGGTTCGATGTGCCCGAGGAGCGTCCCTTCTTCGAGACGCTGGTGCGGTTGATCATCGGGCTGCTGTTCGTCTCCATCTCCGCCACGGTCACCCCTGCCTCCGTGTGGCACGTGCTGCTGCCGGCGCTCGGTCTGGTCGCGGTCCTCGTCCTGGTCGCGCGTCCCCTCGCCGCCTGGCTGGCGACGCTGGGAGCGGGCCTGACCCGAGGCGAGCGCGGCTTCCTCGCGTGGATGGCGCCCCGGGGCATCGTGGCCGCCGCCAACGCGTCGACCTTCTCCGCCGGTCTCGTCGCGGCGGGCACCGGCGGGGCCGGCAAGATCCTGCCGGTCACGTTCCTGGTGATCGCCGCCACCGTCACGCTCTACGGCCTGACAGCGGTACCCGTCGCCCGGCACCTGGGCGTCACCCGCGCCACCCGCGCCCGGCCCCTGCTGGTCGGTGGTGACCCCTGGGCGGTCGACCTGGGGCGCGCTCTGCGGTCGGCAGGTCTGGAGGTGCTGATGTGGGCGAGCACCGAGGAACAGAGGGAGCGGATCCGCGCCGCCGGCCTGGAACTGGCGCCGGGGGAGCTGCTGGCAGCGGCCACCGGCCGGGGCGCCCGGCTGGAAGGCATCACGTCGGTACTGCTCCTCACGGACGAGGACGATTTCAACGCCCTGGCGTCGGAGGTGCTGCACCGTGGCGGGAAGGTCCCGGTCTACCGCCTCGGGCCGCGCAGCCGGGAGTACGGCGTCGTCGCCCCCTACGGCGGTGGTGACACCCTGCTCGCCGGGGAACTCACCCGCCTCACCGTCTTCCAGCGCCACCGGCAGGGGGCCCGCATCGTCGCGCGGCCCTTCGACGGACCCGTCCCGCAGGGGTACGACCTGCTGCTCCTGGTACGCCCGGGCGGCCGGCTCGCACCCGTCGGCGACGACGGAGCACCCGCACCGCGGCCCGGTGACGTCGCCGTCCTGCTCGGACCGGTACCGGACGGCCCCGCCGGGCCTGACTGAGGAGCCTCCGGCGCGGTGGCTCAGCGCAGCAGGAGCTGGACGATGGCGACGACGCCGACGGCGACGATGACCGCGCGCAGTGCCGTGGGGGGCAGGCGCCTGCCGACCTTGGCGCCGATCTGACCGCCGAGGGCGGAGCCGACGGCGATCAGCAGGACGGCCGTCCAGTCGAACTCGGCGACGAAGAGGAAGAAGCAGGCGGCGACGCCGTTGACGACGGCGCCGAGGATGTTCTTGACGCCGTTGACGCGTTGCAGATCCTCGTCCAGGAACAGGCCCATCAGGGAGAGGTACAGCACTCCCTGGGCGGCGCCGAAGTAGCCGCCGTACACACTCGCCAGGAGCAGTCCGGTCAGGAGCACGGGCCCGCCGTGCGGACGGCCGGGGGAGCCGTTGTCCTCGCGGCGGCGCCGTACGACCTCGGCGAGGCGGGGCTGGAGCAGGACGAGGACCAGTGCGAGGGCGATCAGCACCGGGACGAACGTGTCGAAGGCCTCGGAGGGCAGTGCGAGCAGCAGGACGGCGCCGCCGAGCCCGCCGACGAGAGCGGTCAGGCCGAGGACGAGCGCCCGGCGGCCCTGCCCGCGCAGTTCGGCGCGATAGCCGATGGCGCCGCTGATGGAACCGGGGACGAGACCGAGGGCGTTGGAGACGTTGGCGGTGACCGGCGGCAGCCCGATGGCGAGCAGCACCGGGAAGGTGATCAGGGTGCCGGAGCCCACGATGGTGTTGATCGTGCCGGCTGCCGTGCCGGCCGCGAAGACCGCCAGTGCTTCCCAGATGGACAACGCCATCTCCTCACAGGGCTCGGTGTATCGCCTCCCCGCTGCCCCGACGGCGGTCGAGGGGCTCGCACCGATCATGCACCAGCGGGGCGACGGCCCGGCCCGCGGGCCCAGTATGTGGGCGCCGTCGGGCAGGGACACACAGCCCCGCAGTCCCGTCGCGGCTGTGTGCCGCGTTCAGTCACCCGGGCCCGCGGCAGGCGCCGTCACCCAGGGGGCCCCTGACGGCCCGTCGGCCCCGGCGGGCTCGCCCGGCTGTGCCGGAGTCGCGCCGAGGTGGCGTCGGCGCCGGGTGTAGGCGGTGACCGCCTGCCAGAGGTCGCGGCGGTCGGCGTCCGGCCAGAGCCCGGGGGTGAAGTGCAGTTCGGCGTAGGCCGAGTGCCAGGGCAGGAAGTTGGAGATCCGCTGTTCGCCGCCGGTGCGCCACAGCAGGTCCACGTCGGGCATGTCCGGGTGGGGCAGGTGCCGGGCGAAGTCGTCCTCGTCGATCAGGCCGGGCTCCACACGGCCGGCCCGGGCCCGGGCCGCCAGGGCGGCGGCGGTGCGGGTGAGTTCGTCCCGGCCGCCGTAGTCGATGCACATCGTCAGTGTCAGGCCGGTGCGGGCGCGGGTGGTGCGCTCCCGCAGGTGGAGCAGGTCGACGAGGTCCGGGGGCAGACGGCCGGCGCGGCCGTGCCAGCGCAGCCGGACGTCGAGGTCGCGGAAGGGGTTCTCGGCGAGTTCACCGCGCAGCAGGTCGAGGATCGCGTCGACCTCCTCCGGATCGCGGTGCCAGTTCTCGGTGGAGAACGTGTACAGCGTCAGATGGCGCAGGCCGATGTCCAGGGCGCCGTGGACCACCTCGCGCACGGCCGTGGCACCGGCGCGGTGGCCCGCGTGCCGGGGCAGGCCGCGCTGCTGGGCCCAGCGGCCGTTGCCGTCCATGATCACGGCGACGTGGGCGGGCAGCAGACCGGGCGCGATCTCCGGGGGACGCGCGCCGCTCGGGTGGGGCGGCGGCCGCCGGAAGGTACCGGTGGGTGCCGGCCCGGCGGGTGCCGGCGGCCGGTGCGCGGCGGGGCGTCGCCTCGGCGGCACCGTCAGCGGGGTCAGACTCCAGGCCAGGGCCGCACGGGCCCGGGCGGGGGCGAGGACGCGGGCCCGGGTGTGCAGCGCGGGCCGGGGCGGGGAGCGCAGCAGGTCCGGGCCGGCCGCGTCGACGGCGTCGAGCTGGGCGCGCAGCAGGGCGGCCATCGTCTCCAGGACGGTGGCGGGGCCGGGGTGCATGCCGCGGGTGAGGCCCTCCTGGGACACCCACTGGCGGGCCAGACCGGTCAGGTACGTGATCAGCGCGGCGACGGCGGGGCTCCAGCGGCGCCGCGCGAGGTCGGCAGCCGCACCGGGGTGCCGGTCGAGGGCCTCGGCGGGCAGGAGCAGATCACCCTGCGCGAGGTCCGCGGACAGGTCGGTGAGGATGTCGGTGAGCCGGACGCCGTCGAGGAACTCCTCGTAGGCCTCCCGGGTGTCCAGGCGCAGTGCCACGGGGACGCCGGCCCGGTCGAAGACCGTGCGGACCTGGCCGAACCAGGGCAGCAGGTTGTCCCGGCCCCAGGCGCGCCACTGCGCCCAGTCGGCGAAGTCCCGGCCCCGGGTGTCGTCCCGGACCTGGGCCATGGCGTCCCGCAGCTCGGACAGGTCCAGGCGCCAGCGGTGCGCGGTGTCCACCAGGGCGTGCCGGACGGGGTCCGGACTTGCTCCGGTGGGCAGTTCGCGGTGCAGGGCGGTGATCCAGGCCCCGACCCGGGCGGCCCGCTCGGCGGCGGGCGCGGTGCGGTCGTCGCCGAGGTCGTCGAGGGCGTTGGCGGCCGCCCACAGCGCGTGCAGGGCCGGCCGCAGGGCCGCGGGCACCAGCTGGATCAGCGCGTACTCCGCCGGGTCCTGCTCCTTCGTCCGGCGCCGGCACAGTCGGTAGGCCGCCCGCAGGGCCGGGTCGTCGTCGCCGGTCACCGGAGGTCCGGCCGGCTCCCGGGGCTCGGTTCGTTCCGGGGCTCCGGCGCGCTCCGGGGACGCGGAGGCCGCCTCTCGGTCCGCGGGGGCCGTGGTCGCGGGGGGCACATCGCTCACACCGAGGACGATACGTCCTGGTTCGGCGCGGTGATCACAGGGGCGGGGCGCGCGTCAGTGGCGTGCGTCACGGGCCCGGTCCCGGGTCCGGCCGCACGGCCTCGGTGATGCCGGCCCGGGCCGCCTCCAGCTGGGCGGCGAAGGCGATGCCGAGGAACAGCGCCACACCCGTCAGGTTGGCCCACAGCAGCAGGGCGACGAACGCCGTCAACGGCCCGTAGACGGCGCCGAACGAGCCGCTCTCGGCGACGTAGAGCGCCAGCAGCCAGGTGGCCGTGATCCACAGCACCAGGTGGACCGCGGAGCCGAACGCGAGCCATGTGTAGCCCGGTTGGTCCCGGCGGGGCGCCCAGCGGAAGATCACCGCGGAGGCGAACCACGCGAGCAGCACACCCAGCGGCACGTCCAGGGCCTCCCACCAGTCGAGCCAGGCATGGGACCAGCCGAGGGTCTCCACCACCGCGGCCCCGACGGCGTGACCGGCCACGAGCACGAGGAATCCGAGAACCATCGGCATGCCCGCCGCGAGGGCCAGCACCAGGGACCGGCCGTACTTGGCGATGAACGGCCGGTCGCGTTCGATGCCGTAGATGCGGTTGGCGCCGCGTTCGACCTGGGCCATCGCCGAGGCCAGGTTGAGCAGGGCGAACACCAGACCCAGCCACATGGCGACGGCGCCCCAGGCCCCGGAGCCGGCGCTGCGCTCGGTGCCGTGCAGGGCGTCCTCGACCAGACGCGTGCTGGCGCCGGGCACGATACGGCCGAGGGTGCGTTCGATGATCCGCCCCACGCTCTCCGTGTGCACGGTGGTGGCAACGCCGACCAGGGCGATGGTGAACGGCACCATGCCCAGGACCACCTGGAAGGCGAGGGAGCGGGAGTTGCTGAAGCCGTCGGCGTAGCGGAAGCGGGTGAACGCGTCGACGAGCAGCCGGCGGCCTCCGTAGCGCCGCAGCGCGGTGAACGCCTCGTCCCCGGAGAGTTCCTCCCCGATCATGTCCCGCGTCTGCGGGACGTGCACTGCGGTGCCCATCGAGAAAGGTCTCCTTCTGCCTGCCCTGCGTACCGGTCCAGCATGCCGGGCGGGCGGCCGCGCGGTGGGTCAGAAGGGCATACGTCCGCGGGTGCGGCGGCCGGCCGAGCCGCTGCGGCTCACCGCGCGGGAACTCGAGTGGAAGGGCTTGGCGAAGAGCCTGCCCAGGACACCGGGTGCCTTGCTGCCGGCCCGGGCGCCCGCGCCGAGCGAACGCTGTGTGCCGCGTTCGGGGTGGCGCGAGAGGCGGGGGACGAGGAAGGCGAGCACGGCCAGCAGCACGCACCCGGCGATGACGACGGCGATGATCACGAGTAACTCCCTTGACTGGTCGGGGAGATACGGGTGCCCCGCCGGCTCGCCTCCATGTGGCCTCCTTGTGGCCTTCTCCGAGATCCGAGCCGTTTCGGATACGGGCATCGCTCCGTCGGGCGGGGCGGGCTGCTCCGTCGGCGGGCTGCTTCCTTACGCGTCCTGCTTCTGTTCCCTACGTGTCCTGCTCCTGGCCGGAGTCCTCCGGCGGGTCGCCCTCCTCCGGAGCGGTCGTGTCGTCGCGGTCGCCCTCCGCCTGGGAGGGGGTGGGACGCGGGGTCGGTTCCGGCTCGTCGTCGCGGTCGCCCTCGGCCTGGGACGGGGTGTGGTCGCTCATGGTGCACCTCCGGTGGCGGCGGTCGGCTGCCGGGTACCCCGGTGGGGCGAGGCGCACCGGCCCCGCACGTGTTCCCCCGGGCCCCCGGCTCCCGGCCACCGCCCCCGGCGCTCCCGGCTCCCGGCTCCCGGCCATCCGCCCCCGGCGCTCCCGGCCCCTCAGCCCCGGCGGCGCCGCGCCACCGCCCGGCTCAGTGCCGTGCGCAGCTCGGCCGGTGGCGGTGGGCCGCCCGCCTCCGCGCTCGCCGTCACCGCCGCCGCGACGTCCCGCAGCTTGGTGTTCGACAGCTGCGACGTCTCCCGCAGGATGTGCCACGCCTCGTCGGACGTGCAGCCGTGGGTGGCCATGAGGATGCCCCGCGCCTGGTCGATGACCGGGCGGGAGGCGATGGCCTGCCGCAGCTGCTCGACCTCCTCCTGGAGGACGTGCAGGCGCTCCGCGCGTTCCAGGGCGACCGCCGAGACGGTGGGCGCGGCCGGTGGCGCGGCGGGGGCCGGGCCGGTGGCGTCCAGGCCGCTCAGCGGGTCGGTCGTGTCCAGGCCGGCCAGCTCCAGGATCCGGCGCGGCTGGCCGTTCCAGTTCGTCGCCGTCACCGTCAGCGCCCGCCGGCGGCCGTGATCGGCCAGCACGTCCAGGAACTGCAGGCCCGCCGTGTCCATGAAGTGCACACCCGCCATGTCCAGGTCCACCCGGGTGACGGTGGCCGGCAGGCCGGCCAGGGTTCTCGCCAGGACGTCCGCGCAACCGTGGACGAGCTCACCCCGCGGGGTGAGCTCGGCGCGGTCCGCGTCCACGCGGCCGGGGATGACCAGGGTGTCCAGCCCTCCTGTGAGATGTGGTGATGCCGCTGAGGTCATGTCACCGCCTTGTCTGTCCTCATCGGTCGTGTGCGTCTCGCCGGACTGCACGACGTCTCTCACCCCCGTGGACGTCGGTGTGCTCGTGCGCCTGCCCGCCGTACGGCTTACTACACCCGCTTCGGGGGAATGAGCTCTCGCCGTACGGGTACGAGCGCAGTGGTCCGAAACGTGGGGAGAGGGCCTTGATGACGCGGCAGCAACTCTCGGAGACCGGCCCCGTGCCGGGCCTGGCGGTGTCTCCGCTGGCCGGGCAGCAGGGCGTCCGGGCGTCCGGGGAGGTCGGTCTGACGACGCGTGCGATCTGGGAAGGTGTCCTGGAAGAGGCTGTCCGTGAAGGTGACGACGTGTATTGCCTGGAGCTGTCCGACGTGACGTTCGTCGACGTCGCGGGCGCCGGTGCCCTCGCGGCCGCCGCCGGGCGGCTCCGGGACGGCCGGCGGTTCGTGGTGCGCCGGCCGCCGCCCGCCCTGCGGCGCACGCTGGACCTGCTGTGGCCCGGCCAGAGCGGAATCGAGGTGTCGACGTCATGACCGCCGCCGTCACCGAGGCCTTCGGCCCCCTGGACGCCTTCGCCCACCCCGCACTCCTCTACCGGGACGAGCAGGAGTACCTCGACGGCACCCTGCCCTTCGTGCGCGACGGCCTGGAGGCCGGCGACCCGGTCGCCGTCGCGGTGCCCGGCAAGAACCTCGACCTGATCAGGGACGCGCTGGGGGACGCCGCCGCGTCCGTGCGCCTGGTGGACATGCGCGAGGCCGGACGCAACCCGGGGCGGATCATCCCCGGCGTGCTGCTGGCCTTCGCCGACGCCCAGCCCGCCGGACGCCGGGTGCGGATCATCGGCGAGCCGGTCTGGGCCGGCCGCTCCGCCGCCGAGTACCCGGCCTGCGCCCAGCACGAGGCGCTCATCAACGCCGCCTTCCGGGGACGCGCCGCGACGATCATGTGCCCGTACGACGTCGCGCGGCTGCCCGAGCACGTGGTCGCCGACGCCCACGCCACCCATCCTTCCGTCATCCACCCCGGCACCCGGGCGGAGCAGGACAGCACGGCGTACGACCCCGAGGACGTGGTGCTGCGCTACAACCAGGTGCTGCCGCCGGTGCCGCAGGCGCTGACGTTCGCCTTCGAGGCCGACTCCCTCTCGCACGCCCGGCACGTGGCCGTCGGGGAGAGCGCCCGGCTGGGCCTGGCCGGTGTGAAACTCGACGACCTGGCCCTCGCCACGGCCGAGCTCACCACCAACAGCGTGGTGCACGGCGGCGGTTCGGGCGTGCTGCGGGTGTGGTCCGAGGACGGGTACGTGGTGTGCGAGGTCCGCGACGACGGGCACTTCGGGGACGTCCTGGCCGGGCGCCGGCCGGTGCCCCGCGACCAGCGCGGCGGACGCGGCATCCTGCTGGTCAACCTGATCGCGGACCTGGTGCGGGTGCACCGGGGCGACGACGGTACGACCGTCCGCTGCTGGTTCGCCCGCTGACGCGGTGAGGGGCGCTCAGGTGCCCAGCGGGTCCAGCGCCAGCGGAGCGATCCTGCCCTCCAGCATCGCGCCGAGCCCCTGCACCGCGCACACGTCCGGACGCTCGGCGATGTGCACCGGCATGCCCGTGGCCTGCCGCAGCATCTGGTCCAGCCCCGGCAGCAGCGCACTGCCGCCGACCATCATGATCCCCCGGTCGGCGAGGTCGGCGACCAGGTCGGGCGGGCAGTCCCGCAGCACCTTGCCGATGCCGTCGAGGATCGCGGTGAGCGGCGTCTGGATGGCGTTCCGCACGGCCGCGGTGTCGACCTGGACGGAGCGGGCGAGGCCGGTGGCGACGTCCCGGCCGTGGATCTCCGTGGAGGCCGGGCCCTGCGCGGTGAGGCCGTTGCCGGACAGGGCCAGCTGCAACGGCCGTACCGACTGGCTCGGCAGCATCAGCTCGTGCTCGTGCCGCAGGTGCTGCACGATCGCGTGGTCGACGGCCTCGCCGCCCACCGGGATCCGCTCGGCGGTCACGATCGAGCCCAGGGACAGCACCGCCACCTGCGTGGCCGCCGCCCCGCACACCATGATCATCGTGGCTTCGGGCTGCTCCACGGGAAGCCCGCAGCCGACGGCCGCGGCGATGAGCGTGTCGACCAGTTCCACCCGGCGCGCCCCCAGCCCCACGAGCGTCTCGATCGCGGCACGCTGGGCGAGCGGGTCGGCGTCGTGCGGGGTGCAGGCCGCGGCCCGCAGGATCGGCTTGCGGCGCAGCGCGCGGCGCATCTTGTCACCGAGCAGATGGCGCAGCATGCGCTGCGCCATCTCGATGTCGACGACGGTGCCGCCGGAGACCGGCCGGACCACCCGGATGTAGTGCGGGGTACGGCCCGTCATCTTCTCCGCGAGCTCGCCGACGGCGATCAGCGCTCCGGTACGGGTGTTCACGGCGGCGGCGGACGGCTGGTCGACGACGAGCCCGGCGCCCTTCACGTAGACGCGGGTGCGGGCCGCTCCCAGGTCGACGGCGAAGTGGCAGCGGCGCAGCTGCTCCAGACTGGCGGTCATGGCAGGTCCTCCCGAGAGCACAGACCGTGGGGGGCCGCCAGGTGGCGGGCCTCGCAGACGTGGGTCCGCCGGGTGGCGGGCCTCCTTCGCATCGTGCGCGGGAGGGGGCCGGGCCGCCTTTCGAAGGGGGCCGGGCGGGGCGCCGCCGAACGGGGGGTTCGGGCCGTACTACAGGGAGCGGGCGGCCTCCAGGACCGGAGCCAGGGAGCCGACGGTCGTCTCGCAGCCCGCCTCTTCGAGCAGCCGGCCGGCGGTGGTGTTCCGGGCGAGGCCGACGAAGCGCAGCCCCGCCTGCTGGGCAGCGGTCAGTTCGGCCACCGTGGAGCCGATGAGGACGCCCGTCGCGGCGTCGCCGGCGCAGGCGTGCACGGCGCGCAGCAGGCAGTCGGGGTGCGGGGTGAGCAGGGAGAGGTCGCTGCCGCGGGCGTGGATGCCGGCCAGGGGAAGGCTGTACGGGGCGAGGTAGCGGTGGACGGCCGGGGCGCTGACGTCCGAGACGACGCTGACGCGGCGGCCGGAGGCGTGCAGGGCGCGCACCAGCGGCACGGAGTTGTGCGTGGTCGGCGCGTCCGGGACCGCGCGCAGTTCGAGGGCGTCGAGACGCTCGCGCAGGAGCGGGCCCAGCGGGTCCCGGGCGAAGGCCCGCAGCACGTCCAGCGGATGGGTGAACGTCTCCCGCACCGCGGCCGTCGGGACGTCCCGGGGGTCGCGGTGCTCGGCGACCAGGGCGAGCAGGTCGAGCGCCGCCTCGCCCGCCGCCTGCGCCGAGAACAGCCGGGCCAGGGGGCCGTCGAAGCCGAGCAGCACGCAGTCGGCCTCGGCGAGGAGGTCCGCCGGCGGGCGCCCCGCCGGGGCCGTGGTCTGCGGCCCGGGCAGGGCCGTGCCCTGCGGGGCCAGCCGCACCGACACCGACACCGACAGCCCCGGCACGGGCCAGTGGCGCAGGCCCGCGTTGACCGCCCGCTGGGCCGCTCCGGCCCGGCGCAGCGGATGCCGGCGGGTGATCCGGGCCGCCTCCTCCAGCAGATGGCCGAGCAGTTGCTCGGAGACGCGGGTGACCTCGGCGCGGACGAAGGCCACCGGGTCTTCCACGTGCCAGGACAGCTCGACCGCGGCCGCGAAGGCGCCCTTGCCGGAGCTCGGCAGCGAGACCCGCTGGTGGGAGTGATGGGTCGTCAGGTCGACCCGGTAGTACGTCACGGACCGCGACGGCCGGCCGCCGTGCGGCCGGGCCGGGTCGAAGAGGGTGAGCGGGCCGTCGGGCCGGGTGTGGACGACGGCCGTGCGGCCGGGTGCCGGTATCCCCAGCCGGCGCAGGTCGTGCGTGATGAAAGGCCCCTCCACCAGGTCGCGGGCCGCGGGCTCGGGCGCCGCGGCGGGGGTGAGCGGGCAGTACCAGGCGACGGGCGGGGTGTCGGTGGCGCCGTCCCGGTAGAGGGGCTGGAGACGCCGGGGGCCCTGGGCGGCGGAGCTGGCGGCGAACTGCTCGTACACGGCCGGGGAGACGATCACCCGGATGCCGGCCGGTGCGGCCGGCGCGGGCGGTGGCGGAGTGGGCCGGTCCCAGAAGGTGACGGTCAGCGGCGGCGGGTCCGCCGGCCCGGTGAGGACCTCGGGCAGGCCGCGCAGGACGGCCACCAGGACGGGCAGGACGAAGGTGCCCGGTTCGGTGTGGACGACGTAGCCGTCGGGGCGGACCCGTACGTCGTACCGGTGGGGGGCCAGAGCGCCGCGGGAGAGCATCTCGTGCACCGCGTACTCGAGGGTGATGCGGGCCTCGGGGCGGCCGGTGAGGTCGTCGGCCTCGAACGTGATGGTGGGGGCGGCCTCCCGAGCCTCGTCCCGTTCGGCGTGCAGGGCCCGGAGTTTCGCCTTCAGGATTCGCAGACGGTCCCGGGCCGCGGCTGCCGCGGGGCCGGGAACACCGTCCAGGGCCGGGCCGTACCAGAGGTCGAGCGCCCGTTCGGCGTCGGCGGGGCCGCACGCCGGGTCGTCGAGCAGTTCCTCGCAGTGGAAGGCGTCGACGCGCACCTCCGGCACATGCAGGGCGTAGGCGTTCGGGAGGGTGACCAGGGCGCCGGGGGGCAGGACCCGGCGCAGCTCGGGGACGAGGTCCTCGATGCGGGCCGCGGCCCGGCGCTCGTCCGGCGGCTCCTCCCACAGGCCCCGGGCCAGCTCGCTGTGCGTCATACGGCGTCCGTGGGAGAGGAGCAGCATGCACAGCAGCGCCTGGACCTCGGGGGCGGGAGGCTCCACGGGCCGGGTGCCGTGGCTGATGCGCAGGGGACCGAGCAGGGTGACGTCGAGCGGAGGAGGCCAGGGGGCCGTCGCGGCGAGGCCGGCGGCGTACCGGGCGGCCGCGGGCAGCCTGCGCCCGTCGATCAGGTCGAGCAGTTCGCGGTGCTCGGCGGGCACCGGCACACTCGTCGCCAACTGCTTGAGCAGCCACCGGAACTCGCTCAGGTCCCACGCGGGGTCCTTGTCCCGCGACTCCTCGCCGAGCGCCACCCGGCTCAGCAGCACGGTCCCGTCGGGACGCAGCAGCAGACCCGTGGGCCCGCGCTCCCCGCGCACCAGGCCGCGGCCGTGCAGCGCTTCGAGTCCGGCCAGCCCCTCGGCCACCAAGCGGGCGAACGTGCGGAAGGAGAGCCCGGAGAGCACCTCGGCGAGGGTCAGCCCGTCCACGAACTCGGTGACCACGTACGGACTGCCGTCCGCCACACCGAAGTCCAGGACCCGTACGACGTGCGGGTCCTCCAGTCCGGCCAGGGTGCGGGCCTCGCTCAGGAACCGCTCCTGCGGCGCGGGCTGGGCGCGGTACGGGCGCACGACCACCCGCCGGCCGGTGTCGACGTCCACCGCTTCCCACACGGCCGGGTGCGTCGCGCGTGTGTCGGTCAGCCGGTACCGGCCGGCGAACAACGGCTCCGGCGCCCCCTGTCCGCCCAGCCGCCGCACGGTCTCCTCGCTGACCGTGGCGAACGCCGGGCCCGCGTCGTCCTGCCCGCCGTGGGCCCGGGCCCGGAACTCCCCGGCCGCCAGCCCCGCCCGCTCGTCGATCAGTTCGCCGATCTCCGCGAGGAACTCCCGGGTGCGGCCACGGGCCGTGCGGGGCAGGGAGCGCAGCAGCAACTCCCGTACGCCGGTCCGGAACGCGTAGGAGCCGGGCGGGCCGGGGGCGGCGGTGAGCATGCCGCTGAGGATCACCTCGGCGAGGTGCTGGGGGCGCGGGTCGCGCTCCACGGCACGCTGCACGAGCCGCATCACCGGGACCGAGGGGACCGCGAGGGCGAGGTGCCCGGCCAGCCGGAAGGCCTCCGGGGACGCGGTCGCACGGAAGCGCAGCACCAGGTCCTCGGGGGAGGAGCCGGCGACGTCCGCGGTGGGTTCCGCGGGCGGCGCGGGAGCGGGCGGCAGCCAGGCCGCCGCCCCCGGGGTGCGGGCGCCGCCCGGGCCGGCGACCAGGGCCGCCCAGTGGGCGAGCCAGGCAGCGCCCGGCTCCAGCACCGGCAGGGGCAGGGCGCGCTCCGGGGGCGGGTCGGCGGGGTCGTACGGGGTGAAGGACAGGGCCGCCGACGGTGCCGCCGTGGCCGGGGACGCAAGCAGACCCGGTTCGGCGGGCAGCGCGGTCGTGGACCACAGGTGTTCGGGCAGGGGTTGCACGACGCCCACGGGCATGCGGTGGGACCAGTGGCGCAGGGTGCGGTACCAGCGGTCGCCGGCCTCACCCGGGCGCCACTGCGGGCCCATGCAGTCGCTGACGACGAGCGTGACGGTCCGCCCGTCGTCCGGGTCGGGCACCCGGTGGGCGTGGCCGTCCGGCGTGGCCGGGTGCAGGGTGATCGTGCGGAAGATGCCCGACTGGGCGAGGGCCGTGTGCAGTTCGCTCACCAGGGGACGCCAGACCGGCATGGTCGGGCCCGTGTCGTGCACGAGGTTCAGGCGCAGCCAGCGGTCGGGGGCCGGGCGCAGTACCGGGATCCACACGTCGGGGTGGGCGCCGAGCCGCGCGATCCGGTCGGCCGTCGCCCGCTCGTCCAGCACCCGGACGTGCGGGGAGGGCACCTTGCGCTTCAGCGGACGCAGGGCGCGCTGCAGCGCGAGGGGGTGGGGAAGCATCGGGGGCGCGGGGGCCAGCACGGGGGTTCCGCCGCCGCCCGGGGGATGGTCCGGCGACCGGGGGCCGGGCAGGGTCAGCGGCACGCGCCCGGCCGGCTCCCGACGCGGGGGGAGGGGTGCGTCCTCGGCGGGTGCGGGCGGGGCAGGCGCGGTCCGTGGGCCGGCCGCAGGCACCGGCGCCTCGGCCGGCGCCTGTGTCCCGGGCGTCGCGTCCTGTCGCCGCTCGGCACCCAACTGCTGGGCCAGCCAAACGAGTTCGGCGATCTCACGCGGCGTCGGCTCGGCCCCCGCCGCGACCAGGACCGCGTCGAGCCGGGCGATGGGGGAGGGGGCGGTTGTGGTGGTGTGCCGGTCCGCGGTGCCGGCCGGCACCGGTGGGACCGGGGGTGGTGCCGGCTCGGCGGTGCGCCGGGAGGACGGGTGCGGGGGCGGGTCAGAAGCCATCGCCGTCCGCCGACGCGCTGAGGTAGGGCATCAGCTGCTCGGCCAGGTCGTCGCGGGAGTCGGCGTCCAGGCCGGCCACGCCGGTCAGGTACAGGGCGTTCAGCAGCTGGTCGGTGGCCAGTTCACCGCCGGAGGCCCGTTCCAGGAAGCGGGTGATCAGCCGGTCCGCGTCGCCGTCGGGGGTGTCGAGGTGGGCGCGGACGATGTCGGTCAGCCGGTCGCGGTCGGGGCGGCGCAGCTTCAGCCGGACGCAGCGCCGCAGGAAGGCCGGCGGGAACTCGCGTTCACCGTTGCTGGTCAGGACGACGAACGGGAACGCCCGGCAGCGGACCCGGCCACGCCGGACGGTGACGGGCGTGTCCGTGCCGTCGGCGAGGACCTCGGCCGCCCCGCCGCGGGAGTGACGTGCGGCGCGGACCAGTTCCGGGATCTCGTACTGGCCCTCCTCCAGGACGTTCAGCAGGTCGTTCGGCAGGTCCAGGTCGCTCTTGTCGATCTCGTCGACGAGCAGCGCGCGCGGCCGGTCGTAGGGCAGCAGGGCGGTGCCGAGCGGGCCCAGGCGCAGATGGTCCTCGACACCGCCGGGCCGGTCGAGCCCCTCCCGGGCCGCGTACAGCCGGGACAGCGGGTCGTACTGGTAGAGGCCGTCGGCGAGGGTGCTGCGGCTGGTGATGTTCCAGCGCAGCACCGGGCCGAGCCGCAGCTCGCGGGCGACCGCGTAGGCCAGCGAGGACTTGCCGGTGCCGGGCGGGCCGGTGACCAGCAGCGGCCGGCGCAGCACGAGTGCCGCGTTGACGAGCCGGACGGTCTCCGGGGTGGCGACGTACGACTTCGCCCGGTGCACCCGGTCCGGGGAGACGGCCGAGGTGTCGTCGCCCTCGTGCGGCGGCGGCAGCGCGGGACCGCCGTCGAAGGCCCGCCAGGGCGGCGGGGCCGGGAGGTCGTCGATGCCGTCGTGCGGCTCGTGGTCGCCGGTGTAGACGGACCAGTGCGGCATGGGGGTTGCTCTCCGCTTTCCGTTGCGTGCGGCTGTGTCAGGGGGCGTCGGGCCGCTGTCCGGCGGCCCCGGGCAGGGTCAGGACACCGGCGACCCCGCGTGCGCGGCGGTGACGGCGTGCGGGTCGGCGAAGACCCGCGGGTCGTCCCACAGCAGCTGGATGCCGCGCGCCCAGTGGTCCTCCTCCGCGTGAGCCTCCTCGCGCAATGCCAGGATGTGACGCGGCAGTTCGGCCGGGGGCACGGCCGCCACGCACGCGTCGAGCGCGTCGAGGAAGGCCTTGCCCGTGCAGCCGTCCGTCCCGGCGCACTCCTCCCGCCCGGAGCCGCAGCCGCCGCGCGACCAGACGATCACCGGGGCCGGCGCGGTGAGCGAGACGTCGAAGTGCTGCCGGGTGTGGGAGGCGGCCGGGGCGGTGCCGAACCCGGCGAGGCAGGCGTCGGGCCGCCGCAGCCGCAGCCGGAGCCGCCCGGGCTCCTCCGGGCCGCCGCACTCCACGCGGTGCAGCCGCGCGCCCGGGAAGGCGTCGAGCCGTTTCCAGGCCCGGGTCAGCACGTGCCGGGTACTGGCCTTGCGCCGGGCGTGGTCGGTGACGACCAGCGGATAGAGGCAGCCGAGGGGGGTGGTGTCGTCCGGGGCGCTCTCCCAGCGGTCGACGGGCCAGTCCAGCCAGTCCCGGGGCAGTGCGAACGCCACCAGCTCGTCGGCCCCGGGCGTCAGGTACCGGAACGCCGTCTCGATGCGGTCCCGCACGTACGCGGACAGCCCGTGCTGCTCCACGGTGCCGGAGTCGACCGGGTGCCGCCGCCCCTCGCTGTACGCGGACACCTCGACACGGACCAGTCCGTCGCCCGCCCCGCTGTGGCCGAGCTCGACGAGGATCGGTGACCAGTCGGGCGCCGCGGGCGTCACGGCGGGCGTGTGCAGCAGCGCTTCGAGCCGGTCGGCGAACCGGGCGACGGTCCGTGCGGCGCCCGGGCCGTCGAGCTCGCACAGCACGAACAGGGCCGCCGACCACAGCGAGTCGAAGCCCTCCTCGGGCGCCGGCGGATCGAACGGGTCGGCCGCCGCGCGGTACAGCCGCACCGGATCGCAGTCGACGCCCGCGCGGGCCGCCCTCTCCACCAGAGCGCGCAGCCGGGCCCGGTCGGCGGTGGTGTGGTCGGAGGTGGGCACCAGGCCGCGCAGGGCGGGCCAGTAGCGGGCCATGACCTCGGTGGGCATCATCCGGCCGGTGCGCACGTCCCGGGCGCCGGCCGCCGACGTGACCATGCCGATGACCTCGCCGGTGTCGGCCAGCCTGACCGCGGCTCCGCTGAAGCCGGGGGCCAGCGGCTGCCCGCCGGCGTGCCAGGCCTCCAGCTGGAGCCACTCCTGTCGGATCAACTGCGGCGCGGTGACGCGGAATTCAGCGAGGGTGCCCTCGTCGAAGCCGACCGGGTAGCCGTGGACGACCAGTTTGCGCGGCGGTGTGCCGTGGGCGGTGTCGACCGGGGCGAGGGCCGCGGGGGCGATCGGCATGTCCCGGTCCAGTTCCAGTACGGCGAGGTCACCGGGGTCGGCGGCGCCGCCGCTCCAGCCGCCGTGGGCGACGACCCGGGCGGGCACGGGCGGCGTGCCCGGCAGCTCGGTGAAGCTCACCACCGGATCCTCGCCGTCGTCCACCACATGGGCGCACGTCAGCACCGTACGGGGCGCGACGAGGAAGCCCGCTCCGGCCACCCGGCCCCGTAACTCGATCCGCGCGTGCCACTCGGCGCTGTTCATGGGGCCGGGCTTGCCTCCGCGTCGGCCGGGGACCAGGTCAGTCTGACCACCAGGTGGCCCTCGGCGGTGCCCTTGGCGATGAACGCGCCTGTCTCGGCGGCCAGTTTGACCCCGAATTCGATCTCCACGCCGTCCGGTTTCAGGGACCCGTCGCGGAACACCCGCAGCGCGGACTCGGCGGCCGCCCGCACCCCGTCCAGGGCACCCTCGAACGTGCGGGTCGCCCGGACCGTGCCGTCGCCCCGGGAGACCGGGCGGGAGCCGAGGTGCTCCTCGGCCGCCTCGACCGTGACCACCGCACCGTCACCGGTTCTGAACTCGACCAACCCGTCCACGGCACCCCCGTCGTCGTCGCACCCGGCATTCCCGTTGTGACGGACGGTACTTGATGCCGCGTGAGGCAGCCACCGATACCTCAGGGTCCCACGGTCCCCCGGATCACCCCCAGCTCCACCAGGTCCTGCGGCCGGATGCGGAGCTGGTCCGCCGTCGTCTCCACTTCGCGCGGGGGGCGTTTGAGGATGGCCGCGGCGAGTTCCGGCGCGATCACGGAGAAGTAGCTGTCGGGTGTGGCCCAGGTGTTGCCGGGGGCCGCCAGGGCCAGGGCGCCCCCGGAGCCGCCCTCGCCGATCACCAGGGTGGTCACCGGGGTGCGGGCGCCCGCGACCGCGGCGAACAGGTCGGCGATCGCCGGGCCCGCGCCCTGCCGTTCCGCCTCCGCGTCGTTGGCCGCGCCCGGGGTGTCCACGAGGGTCAGTACAGGGATGCCGAGCCGGTCCGCCAGGCGGATCAGCCGGGCGGCGGTGCGGAACCCGGCGGGGCGGGTGGCGGTCCCGGTCTGCGCGGCGTACGCGACCGTGCGGCCCTCGTGCATGCCGAAGCCGCACAGCATGCCGTCCGGGTCCGTGCCGCCGCAGCGGTCGCCGCTGATCGCGGCCCGGTCGGTGAAGTAGGCGTCCAGGTAGGCGGCGGCGCGCGGCCGCCGCGGGGACCGGGCGCGGCGGACGGCGTCCCAGCCCGTGGCGGGCAGGTCCGCGGACCCGCCGAGCGGCTCGGGCGGCGGGGCGGGCGTGGTGGACGGGCACGTCAGCAGCCGCAGCCAGCGCCCCAGCGTCTCGCGCAGCTCCCCGGGCCGTACGAGCGCGTCCGCCGCGCCCGCCGCGACCTGCGCCTCCGCCGTGTACGCCGCCGGGTCGGCGCCGGCCGGCCGCACCCGGGAGCCGGCGAAGCCCACCTGGGCTCCGGGCAGTGCGAGCGTCACGTCGGCGCCCGCGCCCAGGGTGGCCCAGCCGCCCCCGGTCGTCGGGTCGCGCAGGACGGCCACCTGCGCCAGGCCGGCCTCCCGGGTGAGCGCCGACTGGCGTGCCACCCGCTGGAGTTGGGACAGCGCGAGCATGCCCTCCTGCATGCGGCTGCCGCCCGTGGCCACCAACGGCACCACCGGGAAGCGGCGTTCGCGGGCGTAGGTGTACGCCGCCTCCAGCCGGTCGCCGGTGCGCTCGCCCAGGGAGCCGCCGAGGAAACCGAACTCGAACGCGATCAGCACGGCCCGGGTGCCGCCGACGCGGGCGGTCCCGCACACCACGGACTCCTGCTCGCCGGTGCGTTCGACGGCACGGGCGCGGGAGGCGTCGTAGCCGGGCCAGGCGAGCGGGCCGTCGGGCCTGCAATTCCGCTCCGGGGCGGGGAGTTCGGCGAAGGTGGCGTCGTCGGCGAGGGCGGTGAGGACCGCGCGGGCGGACCGGGGCTCGGCCGTGCGGGAGGACCGGGGCTCAGTCATGGGGCAGCGCCCGCTTCATGATCTTCCCCATGTCGTTGCGGGGCAGGGCGTCGAGATGGTGGACGACCCGGGGCCGCTTGTGCGGGGCGAGGCGCTCGGCGACGTGGCCGGCCAGCTCGTCCAGCTGGGGCGGCGCCTGGGGATCGGCCGGCACGATCCACGCCACGATCCGCTCGCCCAGGTCGGCGTCCGGCTCCCCGGTGACGGCCGCCTCCCGCACCCCCGGGTGTTCGAGGAGCGCGTTCTCGATCTCACCGGCTCCGATCTTGTAACCGCCGCTCTTGATCAGGTCGGTGGCCTTGCGGCCGACGATCCGGACGTAGCCGTCGGGGTCGCGCACCGCCATGTCGCCGGTGCGGAAGAAGCCGTCGGGGGTGAACGCGGCGGCGGTGGCGTCGGGGCGGTTGAGGTACTCGGTGAACAGGTTCGGCCCGCGCACCTGGATCTCACCCACCGTCTCCCCGTCGTACGCGGTGATCGGCGTGCCGTCGTCCTCGACCAGCCGCAGCTCCACCCCCGGCAGGGGCACGCCGACCGTACCCGGGCGGGCCTCGCCGTCGGCGCGGACGGCGGTGTTCATCAGCGTCTCCGTCATGCCGTACCGCTCGATCACCCGCCGTCCGGTCGAGGTCGCGATCCGGCCGTGGTCGTGCACCGGCAGCGCGGCGGAACCGGAGACCAGCAGCCGCGCCCCGGTCAGCGCCTTCACCAGCTCCGGGTCGCTCGTCACGGCCTCGGCGATGCGGTGGTACATCGTCGGCACGCCGAACAGCATGGTCGCCCCGGTGTTCAGCTCGCGGGCGACGCCCTGGGTGCTGAAGCGGCCCAGGTGCCGCACCGAGCCGCCGCGCCGCAGCGGGCCGAGGACGCCCAGGACCAGGCCGTGCACGTGGAACAGCGGCAGTGCGTGGACGAGGACGTCGTCGCCGGTCCACCGCCAGGCGTCGGCCAGCGCGTCCAGGGTGCTCGCGACGGCCCGGCGCGGGATGACGGCGCCCTTGGGCGGGCCGGTGGTGCCGGAGGTGTAGACGATCAGGGCCGGATCCTCGTCCGCGGCGCGCTCCTCGGGGGCCGGGCCGGTGGCGTCCACGTCGACGTCCACACGCGGGAGGTCCCGCAGGGGCGCGGGGAGCAGGTCGTCGGGAGCGGTGAGCACGAGCCCGGGCGCGCTGTCGGACAGGATGTGCCCGAGTTCCCTCTCGCCCGACTTGGGATTGAGCGGCACGGCCGGTACCCCGGCCAGGAGCGCGGCGACCACGGCGACGGCCGTCTCCATCGTGGGCGTCGCCCAGACGGCGACCCGAGAGGCACCGCCGATGCGGCCCGTGAGCGCACCGGCCGCGGCGGCGAGCTGCGCGTAGGTGAGGGAGCGCTCACCGAACCGGAGGGCCGGACGGTCGGCCACGCTGCCGGCCGGGCTGTCGGCCGCGCTGCCGGCCCGGCTGTCGGCCGTGCTGTCGGCCGTGCTGTCGGTCAGGGCCGGGAAGAGAGGGGGCACGCGTCACGTCTCCTTGACTGTTGCCTGCTGCTGCCGTGGGCGGCGGCCCGGGTGCGGCCTGGTCGTCCCCACCCGGTCGGCCGCCGGTACGACAGCCACCACAATCCCTCCGTACACCACCAGCCGCCGGAAGAAACGCTCGCGGTCGATGTGCGGGGCACCGATGTCTCCTCCCCGTCCCCGGCCGCACGGCTGACGCCGTCCCGGCGTCCGGGCCGCCCGCCGGGTTCACCGCCGCACCGAAGGTGAAGGTCACACAGGGTGTCGCGGTTCCCGATGGGGTTGTTAGCCTGCGACGACATCTCGTCGATCGTCCGTACGAAGAGGGAGTGGCCGTGGCCGGCACCCCGCGCATCGCCGTCGTCACCTACGACCCCCGCGGCGAGGAGCACAAGGATCGCGATCTGCCGGTGCTCGTGGACGCGCTGCGGGAGGCCGGGGCCGACGCTCTCGCCGTCGCCTGGGACGAGCCGGACGCGGACTGGGCCGGGTTCGATCTCGCTCTCCTGCGGTCCACCTGGGACTACAGCTGGCGCGCCGGGGAGTTCACGGCGTGGGCCGAGCGGTGCGCACGGGCGACGCGGCTCGCCAATCCGCTCGCCGTCGTGCGGTGGAACGCCGACAAGCGCTACCTCGGGCAGCTCGCCGAGGCCGGGGTGCCCACCGTGCCCACCCGGTACTTCGCGCCCGGCGACCCCGTCGAGCTGCCCTCCGACATCGCGTACGTGGTGAAGCCCGCGTCGGGGGCCGGAGCCCGGTACGCCGCCCGCTACCCGGCCGGGGAGCGCGACGCCGCCCTGCGGCAGGCCGAGCGTCTGCACGCCGAGGGGTTCACCGTCCTGGTGCAGCCCTACCTGAGCAGCATCGACACGCACGGCGAGCGGGCCGTGCAGTTCTTCGGCGGGCGCCTGCTGCACGCCGGCGTCAAGGGCGCCGTCCTCACGCCGGGCACCCCGTACGACGCCGACAAGATCGCCCACCCCGGCATCCGCCCGTGGCAGCCGACCCCCGCCGAACTGGACGTCGCCGAGCGGGCGCTGGCCGCCGTGCCCGGCGACGCGGAGCTGCTGTACGCGCGCGTGGACCTGGTCACCGGCCCGGACGGCGAGCCGTGTGTCATGGAGCTGGAGCTGATCGAACCGAACCTGTTCCTCGACCTGCACCCGGACTCGGTGCCCCGGGTGGTGGAGGCGGTGCTGGCCGCCGCCGGCTGAGCACGACGCGCGGGGCACACGTCCGCCGGCGTCCCGTGATGCGGCTTTTGGTGTACTGCTGGGGTCATGCCCTCCGCACGACGGTCCTGGGCACCGCTGCTGGCGGTGTGTGCCGGGTACTTCATGGTGATCCTGGACGTGACGGTCATCAACGTCGCGGTGCCGGTGGTCGGGCGGGAGCTGTCGGCCTCACTCACCGGCATCCAGTGGATCACCGACGGCTACACGCTCGTCTTCGCCGGGTTCCTGCTGACGGGCGGGGCGCTGGGGGACCGGCTGGGCAACCGGCGGGTCTTCTGCTGGGGCGTGGCGGTGTTCACCGCGTCGTCCGCGGCCTGCGCGCTGGCGCCCGGCGCGGCCTTCCTGGTCGTGGCCCGGCTGGTGGAGGGACTCGGCGCGGCGCTGATCGTGCCCGGGTCGCTGGCCCTGCTCCAACAGGCCTACCCGGAGCCGGAGCTGCGCGCGCGGGCCTTCGGGCTGTGGGGTTCGATGGCGGGCATCGCGGCCTCCGCCGGTCCGCTGCTGGGCGGACTGCTGGTCTCCACCGTGGGCTGGCGCTGGGTGTTCCTCATCAACCTGCCCGTCGGCGCGGCCTGCCTGGCGCTCACCCTGCGGCACGTGGCCCGCTCGCCGCGCCGCGCCGACCGGGCCCTGGACCTGCCCGCGCAGGTCGCGGTCGTCGCCGCGGTGGCTCTGCTGACCGCTGCGCTCAACGAGGCCGGGCGGCGCGGCTGGTCCGACCCGGCCGTGCTCGCCGGACTCGGCCTGGCCGCACTGGCCGTCGCCGCCTTCGCCCTGCGCGAGCGGCTGGCCCGGTCCCCGGCCCTCCCGCTGGGCCTGCTGCGCTCACGCGCCCTGGGCGGCGGCGCCACCATCGGCCTGCTGTTCAACTTCGGCTTCTACGGCATGGTGTTCACCGCCAGCCTGGAGTTCCAGCACCAGCGCGGCTACAGCGCCCTCGGTACCGGACTCGCGCTGTTCCCCGCGGTGGCCATGACCATGTTCGCCTCGGTCCTGTCCGGCCGGCTGTCCCGCCGCACCGGCCACCGCCCCCTGGTCGTCTCGGGCATGCTCCTCGCCGCACTGGGCCTGGCCGGCTGGGCCGCGGCGGGCCCCGACCCCGCCTACGGGCTCCTGGTGCTGCCGATGATGGCCGCCGGCTTCGGCACGTCCTTCGCCCTCACCGGCTCGACCGCCACCGTGATGGGCGCCGCGCCCCCGTCCTACTCGGGCGCCGCCTCCGCCCTGTTCAACACCACCCGCCAGATCGGCAGCGCCACCGGCGTCGCGCTCGGCGGCAGCCTCCTCGCCTCGGCCACGACCTACGGCACCGGCATCCGGATCAGCATGGGCATCGGGGCCGCCGCGTATCTGGCGGCGGCGGCCCTCGCGTGGAGGTGCGTACCGAGAGCGGCCGGGCGCGGGGGCAGCGGTTGAGGCGAGCGGTTGTCGTCCGTTGGTCCGGCCGGCGCGGGGGCGGTGGCGGTTCGTCGATGCCCGTCGTGGCCCCGCTGCTCCGGTCTCGGTGTCCGGTGCTCACGTATCCGGGCGAACTACTGGCGCATATCCCCCACTTGGCCCAAAGTCGCGAGGTACGGTCATCGCCGACGTCGTCGAGCCGCACGGGGGAGTGGGCATGGGGAGCACCTTTCGCTACTGGACCGAGCGCATCGTGCTGGGCCTCACCGCCGCGGTCGGCATCGTCGTCACCCTCGCCGACCAACTCGACCTGCTCGACGGCCTGGCGAGCGACACCGTCCCGAAGCTCACGCTGCTGATCCTCAGCACCGTCACCCTGTTCCTGCTGTTCGAGATCGACCGGCTGAAGGCGCTGGACAACATCAGCACCCAGCTGTCCAAGCTGGACATCGACGCCCTCGCACGCGACCGCAAGCGCGAGCACTACGGCGGTGTGGTGCGGGTGCACCGGCGTTTTCCCGAGGAGGCCTTCGAAGGCTTCCTGAACAGCGCCGAGCGCGAGGTCACCATCCTGCAGACCTGGATCCCCAACGTGCACCGCTTCGAGTCGGCGCTGAAACAGGCCATCGCCGACCGCAGGGTCAGCGTGCGGGTCCTGCTGCTGCATCCGTCCTCCCCGGTCGCGGACCTGCGCAACGAGGCGCTGCGCGGCCTGCGCGACCCGGCCCTGGAGGAGGACGTCCAGGCCGGTGTCGCCCGCTGTCTGTCGACCCTCGCGTCCCTCTTCCGCTGCGTGCGCGACGGCGACCGGGCGCGGTTGCAGGTGCGCGTCTACCAGGCGCTGCCGTCGATCGCCGTGTACAAGGCCGACGAACACTATCTGGTCAGCTCCTTCCTGCACGGCCAACTCGCCATCGACTCGACCCAGTTGGAGATCGAGGGCAGTGACACCGTGATGGGCGGGGAGATCCAGGAGGAACTGGACACCCTGTGGAGCATCGGCCGCGACGTGGATCTGGACGACTGGCGCAGGTCCGTCGACACCGGCCGGTGAGCCACCGGCACCACCCGTGACCCTCGGAAAGGGGTACGCACATGGAAGACCTGGACGTCTTCGAGGACGGGCTGATCGAGCGGTTCCGGCAGCATCCCGTGCTGGCCGGCACCGGACGGCTGGCGCCGGACGACTTCGCCGCGCTGCTCCTCCAGCGGCGTTTCGTCTCCCTGGCCTTCACACCCTCCTACGACCTGGCGATCGACCTGCTGACCGACGAGGCCGGCCTGCGGATCGCCCGGGCCATCCTGCGCGAGGAGTACCCCGACGGCCGCGGCCACACCCGCTCGCACCGCGAGGACATGAAGGAGGACCTGCTCCAGCTGGGCATCACCCGCGAGGAGCTGGTCGCGTCCCGGCCGACCGAGGCCACCCGGCGGGCCGTCGAGGACGCCTTCGCGCTGATCGCCGACGCGGGAAGCCACGCCGACGCCGACCTGCGGCTGCTCACGTTCCTGCGGTTCTGGGGCGAGGTCCTGGTGTCCGTGGAGTACGAGCACCTGTGGCGGCGCATGGAACCGGTGCTGACCGGCGAGGGCGGCCGCAACCGCTCCCGCTTCTACTACCCGCACTACGTCCACGACGCCAAGGCCCACCCCCTCACCAGCGTCTCGCTGCTGTCGGCCACCCACTCCGACCGCCTGGCCACCCGCATCAGCGACCTCCTGGCCCGGCCGGGCGGAGCCGAGGCCTTCCGCGAGACGGAGGAGCGGGCCCTGCGCCTCAAGGCCGCCTTCTACGACCAGTTCCTGCCGGCCCTGGACCGGGTCGGTGCCCCTCAGTCCTGAGTGCCGGTGACGGCCACGCGCTGCACCAGCCCCCAGGTGAACTCGGCGACGGCCTCCCGCCGGACGCCCCCGGCGTCGGGCGCGGTGAACGCCAGCCCCCAGCGGGTCGGTGCCGTGCCCTCCAGGGGGCGGGCGGGGGCGAAGGCGCGGGCCACCTCGTCGACCGTGCAGGACCAGGGGGCCAGGTCGTCCAGGGTGCGCAGCTCGGGGCCCTTCGCGCCCGGCGCGCGGACCAGCCACTCGTTCCACACGGCGCGGTTCGGGGCGGTCAGCACCTCGAAGCGCAGGGTGGGCCACAGGGGCACGGGCCACAGCCAGGCCTCGCAGTCGAGGTCGCCGATCCGGCGGGGCGTCCGGGACTCGGGTTCGCCCAGCACCGAGCGGTAGCGGGACAGGGGTGCGCGGGAGTGCGGGGAGCGGACCATCGCCTGCCAGCGCCGGTTCGCCTCGCGCATCTCGGCGATGGACACCCCCAGCTCATGGCGGGCGTCCTCCACCAGGCCGGGGTTGTGGTCGGCCATGCGGCGCAGCAGCACCAGCTGGAAGTCGAGGGGGGTGAAGGGGCTAGCGGGGGGCTTTCCGGAGGGCATGGGACCCATCGTCGCCCACCGGTGCCCTGCCGGGGCGGCGGCCGTCGGGCAGGAACAGGACGGAGTTGACGTAGCGCGGGCCCCGCAGGGCGGGGGAGGGCAGGACCCGGCGGAGCAGGCCGTGGGAGACGACGTAGGACACGCGGGCCTGGTGGTCCTCCAGCGGGAACTTCGCGAGCGGCACCCAGGCGTCGCCGGGCAGGACCCAGCCGTCGTAGCCGAGCAGGGCCAGGTAGGTCACCACCGGCGCGATCGGCTGGATGCGGGACTCCAGTTCCACGAACAGGGCCGGGCGGTCCCGGGCGAGCAGGCCCGTCGCCCCGCGCAGCACCGCGGGCTCGTTGCCGTCCACGTCGATCTTGATGAAGCCGACGTCGCGCAGCCCCAGCTCGTCCAGCGTGACGCAGGGGACGTCCAGGGCGCGGGCGTGGATGTCGCGCCGGACCAGCGACGACACACCCCGGTCGCCGGAGTCGTCCGGTGGCAGCCACAGGCGGGCGATGCCCGGCCGGTCCGAGGCCGCCGCACGGACCACGCGGACGTTGGACGGCGCGGCGGCGGTCAGCAGCCGCGCCAGATGGGGCACCGGCTCGATCGTCACGACCTGCTCGGCGAGGCCGGACAGACGGTGCGTCCAGGGCCCGTACCAGCCGCCCACGTCCACGGCCGTGCGGCAGTGGGGCGGGCACAGCTCGGTGAGCCGGGCCAGCTCCGGTTCGAACCGCGGGTACAGCGCCCGGGCCGCCGCGGCCACCAGGCGGGTGGGCAGCAGAGGGGCGACCCGGGCCGCCAGGCCGGTCACCGGGCCATCCTCTTGAGGAGTTCCTCGTGTTCGTCGTCCGGCACCTGCTCGCCCGACGACGGCAGCAGCTGCGGAATGCCGTCGGCGATCGGGTAACGGCGGTGCAGGCGCGGGTTGTACAGCGCCTCCTCCTGCCCGTCCTCCTCGGCCAGCAGGTGCAGCGGGCCCTTGTCGATCGGGCAGGCCAGGATCTTCAGCAGCGGGTCGTCGGGCTTCATGGGGATGCCGGCTCCTTGGCGGGTGGGGAGGGTTCGGGAGAAGCGTCGTGCTTCGGCATGGTCAGCAGCACGGCCACCGCCAGGGCCGTGCCCGCCACCCGCAGCGCGAGGCGCAGCGGCTCGTGCGGCAGGGCCTCGCCGAACGACAGCGTGCCGAGCACCGCCGTGAACAGAGACGTCACGGTCGTGCACACCGGCACGATCAGCGAGGCCCGGCAGCGCTGCAGCGCCGCCTGGGACATCACCAGGCCGAACACGCCGGTGAACAGCAGGAGATACGGATAGGGGGAGGCCAGCAGGCCCAGCACCGCGCCGCCGACCCCGTCGGTCGTCAGACGGCCGGCGACGCCCTTGATGGCCAGCGAGCTGACCCCGTACAGCAGGCCCACGGCCACGCCGTACTCGACGCCGGTCGTCGGGCGCCGGTGCCGGTTGCGGGCCCGCCGCTCGGCGGAGCCGTACAGCCACACCCCGGCGGCCAGTGACGGCACGCACACGAGCAGGATCAGCGGGTAGGGCGCGTCCTGGCCGACGGTGTCGGTGCCCTCGCGCAGCGACAGCACCACCATCAGCAGCGCCAGCAGGATCGCGCCCAGCGCGTACCGCTCCCGGCCCGACGTCTCCTCGCCGAGCAGCCGCGCCGACAGCAGCACCAGCAGCACCAGGCCGGAGACGAAGATGCCCTGCGCCGCGGCGATCGGCAGGGTGCGGTAGACCACGAGCTGCGCGGCGAAACCGGCCGCGAGGGCGAGGGACCCGCCGATCCACAGGGGGTTGGAGAGGACCAGGCGCAGCAGCCGGGCCGGCCGGCGGACCGTCACCTCGGGCAGAGCGGTGAGGGCACGTTTCTCCAGCACGAAGCCCAGGCTGTACAGGGTGTTCGCCAGCAGGGCCGCGGCCACTCCCCACCCCATGGGCTACGTCCTCCTGGCGTGCAGCAGCAGGATCGACGCGAGCTGCGGCCGGGCGCAGACCAGCCGGTCCAGCGGGCGCAGCGGGCGCGGTACGCCGTGGAAGGGGGCCCCTTCGAGCCGTACGACGGTGAATCCGGACGCGGCGACGAACTCCTTGAGCGCGCGGGCGGTGTACAGCCGCAGGTGCCCCACGACCTCCGTGCCCGGGCGGCCGTGGATGCCGCGCAGACTGACCTCGGAGAACACCGGCTGCACCCCGGCCAGCAGCAGCCCGCGGTTGTACCAGGCGGCCAGGTTCGGCGTGGACAGCATCAGGTGCCCGCCGGGGCGCAGGATCCGCCGGATCTCGTCGAGGGCCGCGTCCGGGTCGACGAGGTGCTCGATCACCTCGCTGAACAGCACCGCGTCGGCCGACCCGGACGCGAACGGCAGCCCGCCGCCGGTGAGTTCACCGCGAACCGCGTACGGGATGCGGGTGCGGGCGCGGCGCAGGGCGTCCTGGGACCAGTCGACGCCGATGACGCGGTGACCGGGCAGGAGCGGGGCGGCGGTGGCGGCGGCGGTGCCGTCCCCGCAGCCGATGTCGAGGATCGTCCGCGGGCCCGCGGACGCCGGGCCGCCCAGGGCGCGGGCCAGCATGCGGGCCTGGCGGACGCTGCGCGGGGTGCCGGAGGCGACCGGCACGGCGGGGTTCTCGTAGAAGTCGCGCAGGTCGCGCGGCGGGGGGCCGGTCGTGGTCGGTGTCGTCACCCGGTCACCTCCGTGGTGTGCAGGTAGTGCTCGAAGAGGTCGCGGAGGTGGGCGCCGTCCCCGCTGCCGAGCAGCGTTCTCGACCAGCGCAGGGCCAGGTGGAGGCGGCCCGCCGTGGAGGCGGTGGTCACGGTCAGGCCGCGCGGCATCCGGGCCGGGGCGGAGAACCAGACCGCGTGCGCGCGGCCCGCCTCCTCGCCGAAGTCCAGGGGGTAGGGGATGCGGCCGATGTTGCTGAGCAGGGTCGTCGACGTCCAGGGTGCGGCGGCCCGGCGCAGCGTGCGGGTGAGGGCGGCCCGGGCCGCGACGGGCGCCCAGGGCGCGGTCAGGACGGCGGCGCCGTGGCCGAGTTGGGGACGGGGGAGGGACTTGAGGGCCCGGGTCCGCTCCGCGGTGCGCCGCAGCAGGCCCGGCAGGTCGGTGAGGTCCAGTTCCCCCGGCGCGAACGGGACTTCCACCAGGCGGGTGCCGTTGCCGATGGGCATCGTGGTGTCGCGGGGCCGGTCGTCCACCGGCATCGTGATGCGCAGGGGGCGCGGGCGGGCGCCGTGCTCCCTGTTCCAGTGGGCGATGGTCAGGGCCGTGGTCACCATGAGCTGGTCGTTGACGGTGTACGGGGAGCCCTTGGGCCGGTGCGGGAGGGGCAACTCGGTCACGAGCAGGCCGTTGCCGGGGGAGGGCTCGGGCGTGCCGTGTGCGACCCGCGCGGGGGGCGACCAGACGGCCGGGGTGTCCGGGACCTCCCGGCGGGGTTCGGCGGGACGGCTCGGGGGCGCGGCCGGGGCGTTGTCCCGGCCCCCGTACAGCTCGGCGGCGGTGGCCAGGACCCGCAGGCACGCCGGGCCGTCCAGGGCGGTGTGGTTGATGGTGAGCAGCAGGACCGGGCCGACCACCTCCAGGCGGATCGGCGGGGACGTCGACAGCGGCGGGGCGTGGGTGAGGGCCCGGGTCCTGGCGTCCCGCAGGGCGCGCGGGCCGGGCGGCGTGAAGGACACCACCTCCACGTCGGGCTCCGGTGTCAGCTCCCACTCGTAGCGCCGCCGGTACCAGGGCCCCCGCGCCTCCCGCATCAAGATCCGCGGATGCCGGTGCAGGGCCTCCAGGAACGCCTTGCGCAGCCGCGCGTGGTCGAGGGTCCCGGGGAGGTGCACCTCGATGTGGACCGTCTCCGGCTCCGCCTCCTGGAGGCAGTGCCGGGACACCTCGTCCACCACCGGGAACGGGATGCGTACCGGTGCCGTCATACGGTCTTGCCCTCCCCGGCGTCCGACCGCGGCAGCCGGCGCGTCGGCGCCTGCGACGGCGGTGGCTCCTCGCGCAGGCTCACCAGCCCCGCGAACAGGCCGATCAGCGCCAGCAGTTGGGCCAGACGCCCGAACGCGCCCTCGCCCGCGCCCACCGGCTCCCCGGCCCCGAACGCCGCGACGATCCCCGCCCCGGCCAGGGCGGCGAACGCGATCGGCACCAGCAGGGCGTGCCGTCGCGCGGCGAGCAGCGCCAGCGCCGGGACCAGCAGCGCGAACCAGCCCGCGATCACCACCCCGACCAGCGTCAGCGCCACCGTGCCCAGCCACAGTCCGGGCCGCGGCGGGACCGGCTGCGGCGCGTCGGGGCCGGGGGCGCGGCGGCGCCACAGCGCCAGGCCCAGCAGGACCGCGACGCCGACACCGCTGCCGATCAGGGCGGCGTCGTACGTCGTGGCCGGTTCGTAGGTCAGCGTCACACTGCCGCCCGCCCCGGCCGGGACCCGCCAGCCCTGCTGCCAGCCGTCCAGCCGCACCGGGGTCAGCTCCTTGCCGTCCAGGGTGGCCTTCCAGCCGTCGTTGAAGTTCTCGTACGTCGTCAGGTAGGAGGCCGCGCCCGAGCCGACCGTCACCTTACGGCGGTCGCCCAGCCAGTCCCGGATGCGCAGGTCCCGCCCGCCCGCGACGGCCTCGGGGACCGTGCCGCGGGTCAGGGTCACGTCGGTGAGCGCGAGGGGGCCCGCGTCGCCGCCCTCCAGGCGGTGCTCGCCGGCGTCCAGCCGCACCTCGGCGTCGTCGCGGCCCTCCTGGCAGAGCGTCACCTCCACGCCCCGCCGCTCCACCAGATCCCGCACGGTCCCCTTCGCACCCGTCCGGTACAGCTCACCGTCCAGCGCCACGTCCGGGCCCTTGCCGCACGGGAGGGAGAACGTCCGGGTGCCGTCCGGCTGCGGGGTGCGGTACTGGTCGAGGGAGGGCAGATACGCCTCCGTGAGGCCCACCGGGAGGCGCAGATCCTCGTCGGCGACCGGGTTGTGCAGGGTCAGCGGGGCCGTTTCGGTGACGGTGATGTCGAGGCGGTCGGTGGTGATCGGCGGGAAGCGGACCCAGCCGTTCTCGTCGGCGCCGGCGATGGCCGCGCCGTCCGGGGAGCTGATGTGCACCTGGGACGCGCGGGCCGACAGGCCGCCCGCGGGGGCCAGGACCAGTTCGCCGACCGGCTGCTTGCCCTCCCAGCGCAGGTGGATCGTCGGCCGGTCGCCCGCGATCCACGCCGTCGTCAGGTCACCGTCGGTCAGGTTGCGGGCCGCGAGGCCCGCGCCCAGGCGCGCCGTGGAGTCGGCGGTGGCGACGATCCGGGACCGCTGCCCGGGCGCGACCTCGTAGAGGAGCTCGTCGAGTTCCGTGCCCGGCACGGGCACCGCGCTCGCCGTCACCCGGTACGTCCCGGCGGCCGGGGTCGTGAAGCGGCGGTGCAGGCCCGCCTCGGTGCCGGTCGCGGACAGGCCCGTGGGGTCGGAGGCGCGGTGCAGGGAGACGACGGTCGCCGCCGCAGTGGCGTCCTCGGCGTCCGTCGGGAGCCGCAGCAGCCGGGTCACCTGCACGTCCGGCAGGCCGATCTCGGAGAAGCCGGCGCCGGTCAGACCGGCCCGGCGCTCCACGGAGTCCACGATCGTCAGCTTCATCCAACGGGTGGCGCCCTCGGGGGCCTTGATCCGCTGGGTCCTGCCGTTCGGCCGGAGGAAGCTGGTCTTCTCGCCCTTCTCCGTCTCCACCCGCACCTTCGTCGCCGCCGCCCGCACGCTCTCCTGCGGCAGCGGAGCCACCGTGAAGGAGGACGGCATGTCGTAGGGGCCGGTGAAGGCGATGCGCAGCCACTGACCGTCCGGTGTGTCCGGGGCGCCCTCCGCCCACGCGGTGTCCGGGTTGCCGTCGAAGGCGTTCACCGGGTCGTACTGCGGCAGGTGGAACAGCCAGTTGCCGTACGAGGACGCCGACACCGAGCGGGCGCCGCGCAGTTCGGCCACCGTCTGGTGGCCGGCGCCCTCGGCGGGCAGGATCTGCCGCGGTTTCTCGCCCGCGTCCTGGAGGGCGTCCGGCGCGTTGCGCTCGTCGCGCGTGTACGGGTACGACGTACCGGCGTTGACCAGCCCGAACCGGGTGTCCGCCCGCCGCAGCCCGTCGCCCAGCACCTGCACGGCCGGGGTACCGAGCCCGGGGTGGTTGTCGCCGGTCAGCACGGTCGCCCGGCCCCGCAGCCGCTCCGCCAGCGGCAGCAGCGCCTCCGGCCCGCCGGACACCACGGCCGTGTCGGCGACCGGGGCCAGCCCGGCCTGCCCGGGCCGGAGCACGTCCGCACCCGTGGGCCGGTAGATCTCCACGGCCCGCTGCCGCGGGTACAGCCCCTCCACCTGGAGCGGCGCGTCCTGCGCGATCCGGCCGCCGGTCATCACCGGCCCGAGGCCCGTCACCCGCTCGTACCCCGACTGTTCGAGGGTGCGTTTGACGGTCGTGGTGGGCACGTAGCCGATCTGGTCGGGGTCGAGGTCGTTGCGTACCACGACGTAGTACAGCCCGGCCCGGCTCAAGTAGTCCGCCAGACCGGGGACTTCGGCCCCGGACATCAGGGCCTGCTCGACGGCGTCCATCGCGCGCCGGTTGCCGGGGGTGCCGAACGGCACGTAGTCGCGCTGCGCCCACCGGGATGCGGCGAGCACGTCGAGCGGCTGGTCCATGGGGGAGCCCCAGGTGTACAGGCCGTGCGCGGTCGCCGGGACGACGAGGGCCCGCGAGTCGGGCGAGTACTTCTCCAGCCAGTCGGCCGTGGCCTGCCAGTAGGCGGGGAGCTTCCGGAACGAACCCGGATTGAGGATCGAACCGTTGAGGTACGGCCACAGCAGCCCGGGCAGGATCAGCACGGCCGCGACCAGCGGGGCGAAGCGCCGCCCGCGCACCGGCCGGGCCCCGCGCGGCTCGGCGGCCACCCCCACCAGGTGCGCCAGACCGAGCACGAGCGCCAGCGCCACACCGGTCTGGAACTTGTAAATGTTCCGGAACGGCGACAGCCACCCGTCCAGCCAGCCCTGCACCACCCCGTGGAACGGCGCCCCGAACGCCCCGCCGTACCCGGCGAGCAGCACCGGCACCGCCACGAGCACCGTCAGCACCAGCCACCGCCGCTCGGGCATGTCCCGCCGGGCCAGTCCGGCGAGGCCCAGTCCGGCGGCGAGCGCCGAACACACGATCACGACGACGGAGGACGCCACCGCCCAGCCGGCCGGCAACCACGCCTCACCCAGGTGCAGATAGGCGACCCAGTTCCCGGCCCCGCGCAGCGCCTCGGTCGCCGCCATGGTGTCCGTCGTCGTCCGCGCGGTCTCTATATAGGGGAGGAAGTTCTCGCCGTAGACCCCGAGCAGCAGCAGCGGCACCCACCACCAGGCGGTCACCACGAGCACCGCCGGGGCCCACCAGGCGATCAGCTTGCGCTGCCGGGGCCCGGGCGGCCTCGACAGCAGATACAGCCCGGCCGGCAGCAGGGAGGCCAGGGTCGCCGACGCGTTCACCCCGCCCATGAACGGCACGAGCAGCGCCGACCGCAGGGCCGCGACCCGGGCCGTGTACCGCTCGTCCGCCAGCGGCAGCAGCACCCACGGCAGGAACGCCCCGGGCAGCGCGGCCGCCGACGTGGACCCGATGACCGTGGTGAACACCGGCCACAGCGCATAGGCCACGGCCCCCAGGAGCCGGGACGCCCCGCTGCCCACCCGCAGCCGCTCCGCCAGCCGCAACGCCCCCCAGAAGGCGACGGACACGATGAGCGACAGCCACAGCCGCTCCGCCAGCCACACCGGCAGCCGCACGAGGTCGCACAGCCAGTAGAACGGCAGCATCGGCCACAGATAGCCGACGTACTGGTCCTGGATCCCGCCGAACCCGGCCCGGTCGTGCCACAACTGGCCCAGATCGGCGAGGAAGCGGCCGGGATCGACCGTGACCCCGAGCTTGGTGTCGAAGGTCTGCCGCCCGGGCTGCACCGCGAGGAACAGCATGAACATCACGGCCCAGAAGCCCACCAGCCAGCGCCGTGACCGCGGCCCGTCGGGCGGGCCCGAGGCGGTCGCGGTGGTGGGGACGGCCGCCGGGGGAGGAGCCTGGACCGTGGTTGTCATGTAGGACACCGCCGCAGAATGAGGAGGAGGTTCCAGGTGGCGAACTCACGGATGCCGGGCGCCTTGACGACGGTCTCCGCGAGGAACGGCCAGTAGCGGGAACGCGCCGAGACGATCCTGACGTCGTCCCGGGCGCGCACCTGCCGCAGGGTGGAGCCGATGTGCACCGCGAACAGGTTCGCGCCGAGGGTGTGCTTGGCCGGCCGGCCCGTCCGCCGCTGGTAGCGGGCCCGGGCCCGCTCGGCGCCGAACCAGTGCCACGGGGCCCACTCGTGCCCGCCCCACGGCGACAGCCAGTTGGTGAACGACACGTAGATCAGCCCGCCCGGCCGCGTCACCCGGGCCAGCTCACTGAGGAACGTCTCCGGATCGGCCACGTGCTCCAGCACGTTGGAGGAGAAGGTGACGTCCGCGACGCCGTCCCGCAGCGGCAGCAGGTACCCGTCGGCGACGACGGCCGAGCCGGGGGGCCTCTCACCGAGCTCGGCCATGTCGGGCTCGAAGAGGAACGCGTTCGCCCCGCGGCGCCGGAACTCCTCGGTGAAGTACCCGCTGCCGCCGCCGACATCGAGGACGGTACGCCCGTCGACCGGTCCGTCGTAGGCCTCGACCTGATCGGCGGCGTCGCGGGCGAGCAACGAGTAGCAGCCCTCGGGATCGTCCTGCTCGTGCAGGAAGGCACGGAACAGGGCAAGAGATCTTCTCAACGAGGGGTCGTGCTCATAGGGGCGCGGGGAACTGCGCGACCAGCCACGACGTACCGCAGGCCGCCTCACGGCCCGAAGCCCCTCACCGCCTCGGCGGCCACCACCCGGAACTGCCGCACCGTCCGGTCCCACCGGAACTGCGCCGCACGCTCCCGGGCCGCCTTGCCCATCAGCTCCCGCCGCCGCCCGGACAGCGCCAGCGCACACCACGCCGCGGCGAACGACGACTCACCCCGCGCCAGGATCCCGGTCTCACCGTCCACCACGGAGTCCTTGAGCCCCGGCACGTCGAACGCCACACTCGGCGTCTCCCGGGCCGCGGCCTCCGTCACGACGAGACCCCATCCCTCCACCGCGGACGGATGCAGCAACAGCCAGGCCGCACACAGCAGCCGGTGCTTCTCGGCCTCCGTCACGTACCCGGTGAACTCCACACCCGGACCGGCGAGCCGCTCCAGACGTTCCCGCTCCGGCCCGTCACCGACGATCACCAGCCGCCCGCCGGTCACCGGCCGCACCCGCTCCCAGAGCCGCAGCAGCAGATCGACCCTCTTGTACTCGACCAGCCGCCCGACGGCGACGAACAGCGGCTCGGGTGAGCGGTCGGCCCTCGGTCCCGGCTCCTCGACCCCGTTGTGCACGACTCTGATCCGGTCCCGCTCGACCCCGATCGCCCGCAGCGCGTGGGCGGTCGAGGAGGACACCGCGACCAGCAGGTTCCGCCGCTGCGCCCCGGTCAGCGCCCAGTGTTCGAGTCTTCGGCCGATCCGTGCCGCCGGTGCCAGCGGCCCGCCGAAGCGCATCCTCCACAGGTCCGTGTGGACGTGGTTGACCAGGGTCAGTGTCGGCCCCCGGTGCCACAGCGGCGCCAGGTACGGCATGCCGTTGCACACCTCGACCAGCAGATCGCAGTCGCCGACCCGGCGGGTGAACGCCGATCTGGCGCGCAGGTAGTGCCCGTACGGGCCGCCCGCCGACACGACCCGGTACGCGCGGAACGACGCCGGGCCCCCGCACAGCAGGGTGACGTGGTGGCCCAGGCCGGTCAGGCCGTCGGCGAGCCGGTCGACCAGCAGCTCGGACCCGCCGGCGGACGGATTGCCCAGATCACGATGGGCGAGGAAGACGATCCGGCGCGGATGTGGGGGGAGCGCCGGGGAGTGCTGCGGCGCGCTGAGGGACGCGGTGCGCAGCGAGGACGGCACGTGCTGGGGCATGGGTGCTCCAACTCGTCTCGGGGTGCGGAACTCAGCGTGGGGAAGACGTGGGGGGAGGGTCGGCCACGGTGGGGTCGGCCCGTGGGGAGCCTGAGCTCTTCCTGGGAGGGGAGTGTGGACGGGAGGTGCTCGGGTGGGGTTGGACAGTTTTCGCCCGGACGTTCTCCAGGGCTACTCACCGGCGTGACAATTTCGGGCTTTGTTGGAGCTGACGTCACATCACATCGTGAGGCTGGGCTGGGGCGTACCGGACGTATCGGCCGGAACGGGGTTCTCCGGCTCCTTCCGCCCGCGCACCACCAGAACGCCACCCACCGCGGCGAGCACGAGACCGGCCGCCGCCGCCCCGATCGGCAGCGTGGTGCCCACCAGCCGCAACTGCCCGCTGTCCCGCTTCGCCTGCCGCACCGCTTCCTTCTGCGTCGCGGTCGTGAACGCCACGTTCCGGCTGTCCAGCAGCACCGCCGCGTCCTTCTTCCCGCCCGGCGCCCGCAGGGTCCGCCGGGGACCGGTCCGCGCGTAGACCACCCGGCCCGTCGCCCGGTCCACGACCAGCTCGAAGCCATGGTTGGAGTACCACTCCTCGGCCAGCACCTGCGGCCGGTTCGGCTGGTCGACGAGGCTGCCGGGCACCATCCGGGTCCCGGTCCGCGTCGGCGGCACCGAGCCGGTGAACCGGTAGCCGGTGTACCCCTGGATCTTCGCGGTGCCCCGGTAGCGCAGCACGACCGTGTCGCCGAGGCTGTTGTCCCACCACTGGTAGGAGCGTTTCTGCACGTCGAAGGGGAACTTCAGATACGCCTCCCCCTCGATGTAGGGCTTCTCCCCGCAGCAGTGCACCGGGCGCGTGGTCCGGCGGTCCATCACCCAGCGGTGCGGCACGAAGTCCAGCGCGTCGTGCGGATCGGCGGCCGGCAGGGACTTGTCGGTGTCGACCGTGGTCGTCACGTCCCAGACGGTGGTGCCGCTGCGTTCGCTGTCCTCGACGTTGCCCCGTACCCGCTGGGTCACGGTGATCTTCCGGTCGGGCACCGTCTCGATCCGGTCGGTGTCGAAGACACTGCCCCGGCCGGTGTAGACGGCGGTCGTGTCGATGTCGATCGGGTTGACCGCGGCACGCGGCTCCACGTACCAGGCAAGCAGCGGCGCCAGCACCAGCAGGAACGTGCCGAGACCCAGCATGACCAGCGAAAAGGGAGAGGTTGTACGGCGCATCCGGGCACTCCAGTGGCTTGGGACGGCTCGACGTACGAGAGGGCCGGCACGGCGGCGGGATGCGCGCGTGCGGCTGGGCCGGGAACCGTAGGCCGCTCTTGACGGGGTGTCAATGCTTGTCGAGACTGGGCGCGACAGGCAGGGACGGGGTGCCCGGGGTGGGGCGACCTCCGGAGGACCTCCGGACGCATCCGGACAGAGAGGCTGACCCTGCGATGTCCAGACTGCTCGCCGCCGCGCTGACCGTCGCGCTCGCCGCCGCCCTCGCCGTGGGCGCCGCGCTGGGCGTGGTCGCGCTGCTCGAAGCCACACCCGACCAGCCGAACACCCCCCTGATCACGTACGAACGAGACGGTCAGGGGAGTTGACGGTGACGGCCGCCCGCACCGCAGCCGTCACGACGCTCTCGGCCTGGCACGCCGTACCGCGCTTCCAGGTGCGCCGGTTCGCCGCGATCGCCATGGCCGAGGCGCCCGGGCTCGCCGAGGAGATCCTCCGCGAGATCCAGCGGGAATACCCGCACCTGCCCGTCGTCCTCGACGACTCCGGCGAGCCGATGGCCCTGGTCGGCATCCGGCGCGCCATCGAGGTGTTCGTGCAGCACCTGGAGCACGCGGAGGGCCGCCCGACCGTCCCGCCGGGCGTCTTCCAGGACTTCGGCCGTGGCGAGGGCCTGAACGGCCGCTCCCTCGACTCCCTCCAGGCCATCTACCGCATGGGCGTACGCCTGGCCTGGCGCCGCTTCGCCGACATCGGCCAGCGCGTGGAGATCCCGCCTCCGGCCATGTACGAACTCGTCGACGCCGGCTACGAGTACCTGGACGGACTGGTCGACCAGTCCGTACGCGGCTACGCCGAGGCCGCCGCCCGCCAGGCCGGTGAACGCCTGCGTCTGCAACGCCGCCTGATGGAGCTGCTGCTCACCGAGCACCACCGCGGCGACCCCGCCGAGGCCCTGACCGAACGCGCCGCCCGCATCGGCTGGCCCTTACCGGCGAAGGTCGCGGTCGGCGTGCTGCTCCGCCCGGCCCGGGAGGCGATGGCCCCCGCGGTCGGCCAGGGCGTCCTGCTCGACATGGAGTACGAGCAGCCGCGCATGGTCGTGCCCGAGCCGGACGCCGCGGGCCGCCCCGAGCTGCTGCACCGGGCCCTGGCCGGATGGTCCGGCGCGATCGGGCCGCCCGTCCCGCTCACCGACGCGGCGAAGTCGCTGCGCTGGGCGGAGGCGGCGGTCCGTCTGATGGAACGTGACCTCCTTCCTTCAGGCGAGATCCTCCACTGCACCGAGCACACCGAGGCCCTGGTCCTCCTCCAGCCCGAGGAACTCATCGACGACCTGGCCCTCAGATGCCTGGCCCCCCTGACCCACTGCGGTCCCACGCACGGCCGCCGCCTCGCCGAGACCCTCCTGGCCTGGCTGGAGACCCGCGGCGGCGCCCCCGAGGTCGCCGCCCGCCTCGGCGTCCACCCCCAGACCGTCCGCTACCGCCTGCGCCAGATCCGCGAACTGTGGGGCGACGAGATCGACGACCCCGACCGCCGCTTCGAACTGGAACTGGTGCTGCGGGCACAGCGGCTGCGCGGCGAGCTGGGAGCGATGGCAGAACGACGAAGACGAGCGTGAGACGCCCGGCGCCGCTACGCCGCGCCTGCGGGGAGCCCGGGCTGGTATGCCGCGCCTGCGGGGAGCCCGGGGCGGGAATGCCGTTCCTGCGGGGACCCGGGCGCACGGCGCGCAGTGGCCGGTGGGACGGGGGTGCACGCGCGGGCCGGTATGCCGCGCCTGCGGGGAGCCCGGGGCCGGTATGCCGCGCCGAGCCCGGGGCGGGAATGCCCCTCCTGCGGGGACCCGGGCGCATGGCCCGCAGTGGCCGGTGGGACGGGGGTGCACGCGCGGGCCGGTATGCCGCGCCAGCGGGGAGCCCGGGGCGGAAATGCCGTTCCTGCGGGGACCCGGGCGCACGGCCCGCAGTGGCCGGTGGGACGGGGGTGCACGCGCTTTCCCGCGGCCGGGGAGGGGCAGGTGTCTCTCAGGGGGGCGGCTCCGTCGCGAACGTGCCCGGCGGGGGCTGCTTCTCGGCCACCGCGCGGCCGCCCGCGAGTTTCGCCCTCAGCCGGATGACGGTCCCCGGAGGCAGGCCCTCCACCCGTGCGCCGGGCACCGCGAGTTCCAAACGCTCGCCCACGTACCGGGACAGCAGGTCGGCGTAGCCGGGGACCGGCCGCGCGTCGAGCACGTCGACGAGCAGCTGGGCCCAGCCGTCCAGCCGTGGGTGCGGACCGGAGGCGACCAGCCGGGTGTCCAGCGCGGTGAGATTCTCGATCGCCTGCACCATCCCGCTCACCTCCACGCGCCCGCTGCCGTCCCCGCTGCCGCCCTCGCTGCCGCCCCCGGTGCCGGTGCCGGTGCCGGTGCCAGTGCCAGTGCCGGTGTCGGTGCCGGTGCCCGTGCCCGCGGAGTCCCGCCGGCCCCGCGACGCCCGGCACGCGCGCTCGCCGCACCGGACGCCGCGGGGGCCCGGCCCGCCCGGAGGACGGGCGACGGGGCCCGACGGGTACGAGGACCTACGGCCGACGGTACGAGTGCCCCACGCCGCCGGCCGAGTTCGCCGCACGCGGCGCGCCGTTGAGGTCAGGCTGCGAACCCGCCTCGGCGGTCGGTTCGGGCGCGCGCGAGGGGCCGCTCATCCGCTGCTCCAGCGCGTCGAGCCGGGCCTGGAGGGCGTGGACCGTCTCGGCCAGCCCGGTCTCGGCGGCCGGCGCCGGGCGTCCCGCGCCGGCGTGGACCGGCATGTGGACGGGACCCGGCACGGTGACCTCGACGGTGGCCGTCATCGTCGGGCCCGAGGCGGAGATGCCGGTGACGGAGACGCCGGTCGCGGCGCCCGCGTAGGAGTGCGAACTGGGGGCGGTGGACGGGCCGAAGGCGGTGTTGCCGGAGCTGCCGGGGTAGGCGTCCCCGGCGTCGCCGCGGTTGCCTCCGAGCTCCAGATCCCGCTCGTCGTCCGCCTGCACCAGACCCACCATGTAGTGGGTCTCGTCGGAGTTGTCCGGCTGGTGCTCGTCGATGTGCCAGATCAGCAGCCCCTCGCCGGGCAGTGACTGGTCGTACCCCGTGCGCTGGCGGTTCTCCAGCAGGAAGTACTCGCTGCCCGGCAGCCCCCCGGTCCACAGCCGGTGCACCTGGTGGCTGTTCTTCACATCGGGCAGGGACAGCGTCGTCGGACCGGTGACGTTGGACACCGTCGCCCAGCCCTGGTCGATCTTGCACCAGGCCGACGGATGCGTCGGGATGTCACCGCCGCCGCCCCAGGAACCGCCGCCCATCAGGCACCAGTTGCCGACGCCCTCGGACGAGTCGTCGATGTCGTACAGATCCGGGAAACCGAAGACGAGGTGTCCCAACTCATGCGCGCAGACACCGATCTTGGCGTCCTCCGGGATGGTGAGGTAGGCGAAGATCCGTGCGCCGTCGGCGTTGTAGGCCGCCGGCAGGACCCACTTGTGCGACCAGATGTCCCCGGGGTCACCGGTGACCTCGCCGCCCCGCCCCGCGTGCACGACGATGAACGCGTCGACGAACCCGTTGCCGTCGTTGTCGTACGGGGCGTAGTTGATCTGCGGGTCGGCGGTGAGCGCGGTGTCCCGGGCCATCAGCTGCGCCCGGGCCTCGCCGGAGGGCCGGCCGATGCCGAAGTTGCCGTTGGCGTAGAAGGACAGCTTCTTCGGCAGCCGCACCGGGCCGACGACCTCGCCGACGATGTCGACCAGACCGTGCGTGGCCTCCCGGAAGTACTCGCGGACACTGCCGTGGGGCATCGAGCCGAGGGAGAAGAACAGTTCCTCGAAGTGCTCCTGAGTGGCCGTCATCTCCTTGTCGGCGAAGTCGGCGAGGATGACGACCACACGGACCGCGCCGGTGAGCGGGGCGCGTTCGGCCGCCGCTGCGGCGATGGACTCCCGGGGCGTGCCCACGGGGAACTCGTCGGGTGGCTTGATCGTGCCGTCGTTGAAGCCGGGGTGGCGCGGCTGGCCGCCCACGACGAACTGGCTGCCCAGCGGCGAGGCGGACTCGATGCGCAGCCGCTCCTCCTGGAGCCGCTCGCGCAGTTCGGGACTCGGGGATACGGCGCAGAAGTCGGAGCGGACGGCGACCGCGCCCCTACGGCGGGGGAGATGGTCGGACATGGTGGTGCCTCTCGGAGTGAGAAGGTCGGGTTTCGGCCAGTGACGCACGCCGCCCGAACCGTCGCAACCGCACGGGCCGGCCCCCTTCGCGCGCGGTCCATCTCCCCGTCGCGGGGCCCTCGGTGTGCATATGCGCGCCGGGCCGATCCGAGGTTTGATGGAAGGGAGCGCCGGGCCGCCGAGCCCGCGCGAAGTCCTCAACAGGACGGCACAACGTTCAACTTCATCGGGTCGCCCCCGATCCCCGGCGCGGGCCCTCGCACTCACCACCCCCAGCGCCGCTCCCGTCGCACACCTCTGTGTGGAGCACCGCCATGACCGGCACCCCGGACTCCCACCGCCCTCCGCTCTCCGCCGCGGAGATCCGCACCGCCCCCCTCCGGGTCCCGCAGCACGACGCCCCGGACCCCAACGGCTTCAAGCCGGCCGAACTGCCCAAGTCGACGGTGGTCCCGGTGAAGGCCCCACCGGCCGGGGAGCCGGCGGCGCCCGACCTCGCGCCGTCGATGCCGGCCGGGCAGGACGGCGTCCGGCTCGAACCGAACCGCTTCCCGGTCGGCGAGCCCCCGCAGCTGGTCTTCGCCGGACAGGAACTGGAACCGCTCCTGGTCTTCAACCCCGACGGCCGGCGCGTCTACGACGACCGGACCTTCCCCTGGGTGCTGGCCTGTCACGTCTTCTCGGGATCGCGCAGCGGATCCGGCGCGCTGATCGGGCCGCGGCACGTCCTGACCGCCAGCCACTGCATCGACTGGCAGCAGCTCACCGTCTCCGTGACCATGGTCCAGGGAGCCACCCAGATCGCCGCCGCCGGGGCGACCCACATCATGGCCTATGAGCACATCGTGGACGTGACGTACAGCAGCGCCGACGACGACTACGCGATCGTGATGCTGGACCGCAGGCTCGGCGACAGCTTCGGGGCCTTCGGCTGCCGGACCTACGACTCCGGCTGGGACAACGAGACCGCGAACTGGTTCAACATCGCCTACGAGCCGCTCCTGCACGCCACCGCCGCGAACTTCCAGACCGGCTTCTTCCTCGACGAGGACGACTTCGACCTCGGCGGCGGCCGCATGCTGATCACCAAGACCGGTGACTTCCTCAAGGGCATGTCGGGCAGCCCGGTCTTCGGCTTCTGGCCCGAGGGCCCCTTCGTGGTCGGCGTCGCCAGCGCCGGTGCCAACGGCGGCGTCTTCGGCAACTACAACGCCATCGCCGGGGGCAACAACCTGACCCGGCTCGTCAACAAGGCCAGGGCCGACTTCCCCTGATACACGGCCCGCCTGTGCACCGGCAGGAGCCGCCGCAGGAACGCGGCTCCTGCCGGTGCGCGTCCGTTCCCTCGCCGCCGCGTGTCCGCCTCGCCCGCCCGCGTGCCCGGTCCCGGCGTCCCCGGACCCTTCCCCGCCTCCGCCCATTGCCCGGGCCTACCTCTATGGCTAGCCTGTGTTCGTCATGCCGATCGCCTGTTGATATCTCGAACACAGGCGCCTGAGACGTACAAGGGAGGGGGCCGGTCGTGGGACGCCTCGTACCAGCCGTGACCCGGGCTCTCGACATTCTCGAGCTCTTTCTCGACGGGGACGGGACGCTCTCCGCCCCCGACATCGTGCGCCGGCTCCAGCTGCCGCGCACCACCGTGCACGAACTGGTGACCACGCTCGCCGCGCGGAAGTACATCGTCCCGGTGCCCGGCCAGCCCGGACGCTACCGGCTCGGCGTACGCCCGTACCAGCTCGGAGCCCGCTACTCCGAGCAGCTCGACCTCGCCGCCGAGGGCCAGCAGGTCGCCCGGTCCGTCGCCGAGACCTGCGACGAGACCGTGCACGTGGCGATCCTGGAGGACACGGACGTCATCTACATCGCCAAGGTCGACTCCACGCACGCCGTACGGATGGTGTCGGCGGCCGGGCGCAGGCTGCCCGCCCACTGCACCTCCGTCGGCAAGATGCTGCTGGCCTCCCTTCCGGAGCCGGAGCTCACCGCGCGGATCCCGGACGGTGCCGAGCTGGCCGCGATGACCCCCAACAGCATCACCGACCCGGCCGCCCTGCGCGAGGCCCTGGCCGAGATCCGTGAGCGCGGCCTCGCCGTGGAGAACCGCGAGTCCAACCCGGACGTGTCCTGCGTGGCCGCACCGGTCCGCGACCGCACCGGGCAGGTCGTCGCCGCCCTGTCGATCTCCGTGCCCATGATCCGCTGGAGCGAGGAGCGCCGGGCCGAGCTGGAGCAGCTCGCCGCCAAGGGCGCCGCCGAGCTGTCCGAGCACCTCGGGCACCGGGGCACGGCATGACGGTGCCCTACGAGGTCGCCGTGCGGGCCGAGGCCGAGCTCGGCGAGGGGCCGACCTGGGACGCGGCGGCCGGCCGGCTGCTGTGGATCGACATCCTCGGCTCCCGCCTGCACACCTACGACCCGGCCACCGGACGCCGCACCCTGCGCCGCACGGAACAGCACATCGGTGCCGTCAAGCCGCGTACCGGCGGCGGCCTGGTGCTGAACCTGCGCGACGGGGTCGGCCTCCTGGACCCCGACGGCACCTTCCGCTGGCTCCACCACGAGCCGGTCCCCGGCCGCCGCGCCAACGACGCCGCCGTCGCGCCCGACGGCGCGCTGTGGGCGGGCACGATGCGCTACGACGAGGCGCCGGGGGGAGGCACCCTGTCCCGCCTCACCGGCGACGGCACGGCCGAGGTCGTGCTCGACGACGTGGCCGTCAGCAACGGCACGGGATGGAGCCCCGACGGGCGCCTCATGTACTACATCGACACCCCGACCCGGCGCGTGGACGTCTTCGACCACGCGGACGGGCGGCTCTCCGGGCGGCGGACCCTCGCCGTGATCGAGGAGAGCGCCGGTTTCCCGGACGGTCTCACCGTGGACGCCGAGGGGTGCGTGTGGGTCGCCCTGTGGCAGGGGTCGGCGGTGCGGCGCTACACACCCGACGGTGAGCTGGACCGGGTGATCGAGCTGCCGGTGTCGCTGGTGACGGCGTGTGCGTTCGGCGGGGACGGGCTGACCGACCTGTATGTGACGACGGCCCGGGTGGGACTGACCGAGCCGCCCGCACTCGCCGGCTCCCTGTTCGTGGTGCCCGGGGCGGGCAAGGGACTGGCCCAGCCCGCGTTCGCCGGCTGACGAGGCGCCGGGGCACCGGACGAAACGCCCTCGCCGCCGCGTCCCCGCCGGGGGCCCCCCCCCCGGGGGGGCCCAGGGTGGCCGTGCGGGGCCCCCCCCACGGTGGGCCCCCCCCGGGCCCCGTG
>NZ_JBHWFG010000011.1:0-54974 GCF_042733745.1 Streptomyces sp. NPDC059696 | reverse complement strand
TGCCGCGCCGCGGGGGCACGGACCAAACCCCCCGGGCGGCCCCGACCGGTCCGGTGCCCCGGCCCGGTGGGTCCACGCGGGGGCCGGTGCGGTGCCCCGGCCCGGTGGGTCCACGCCGGGGCCGGTGTCCTTGCCCGTGTTCCGGTGTCCCGTGCGGTGCCCCGGCCCGGTGGGTCCACGCCGGGGCCGGTGTCCTTGCCCGTGTTCCGGCGTCCCGTGCGGTGCCCGTGCCCCCGCCCTTGTTCCCGCGTTCCGTGCGGTGCCTCAGCGGCCTGTCCGGTCCAGCCGTCGCAGGATCGCCCGCTCGTCGTCCGTCAGCGGCGCACCCACCGCCGAGGGCAGCGGCGGCCCGCTCAGCGTCGCCAGCACCGTCGACGGCCGGAGCAGCCGCGTCGGCCCGGTCGTCATGCTCATCACGTCCCAGAGGGCCGACGCCGCGGTGTACGAGCCGGTCGCCGTGCGGATCATGCGGCGCGTGTAGGCGGTGACCAGACGGTCGGCGGCACCGGGCGAACCGCCCCGCGTCCCGGGGTACCAGACGTCCTGGCTCACCGCCATCGTCCACGCGGACTCCACCGGCCTCGCCGCCCGCCGCTGCACCCGCCGGGCCAGCCCCGGCTCGCCGAGACCGGAGCGCCGCAGCTCCCGGCCCAGCTCACGGGCGCCCAGCGCGGCCACCGACATGCCCTGTCCATAGGCGGGGTTGAACGTGGCCAGCGCGTCCCCGAGGACGACGAGGCGCTCGGGCCAGGAGCGGACCTTCTCCAGGTACCGGCGGTGGTTGCTGGTGCTGCGGCTGACGTGGACGTCGGTGAGCGGTTCCGCGCCGGAGATCAGCCGGCCCACGATCGGGTCGGGCAGATCCAGGGTGTACCGGTGGAACGCGTCCGGGTCGGACGGCGGTTCGCCACCGCCCCGCGTACCGGCGAGGCTGACCATCCAGCGGTCGCCCTCGATCGGCAGCACCATGCCGCTGCGGCCGGGCCGCCCCTGGTACGGATCGGCCTGCACCATCGTCAGGGGGAAACGCTCGGCGCCCTCGGGGGTGCGGTAGAGGCGGGTGGCGTTCACCAGGCCGGCGTCCACCGTCTTCTCGCGCACGTCGTGGACGCCCAGCGCGGCCAGCCAGGTCACGATCCGCGAGCCGCGCCCGCTCGCGTCCACCACGAAGTCGGCGGCGAGTTCCTCCTCCCCGCCGGCGGTCGACAGGCGCACCCCGCTCACCCGCTGCGGCGACCCGGTCAGCTCCAGCACCCGCGCCTTGCGGATCACCACCGCGGTGCTGTCCAGCACCGCACCCCGCACCGCCCAGTCGAGCAGGGCCCGCGTGCAGGTCAGCATGCTCGGGCCGGGGTGCCGCCAGCGCCGCAGCCAGCCCTCGGGGGTGAGGGCGACCATGCCCGAGCCGAGCGGGATCTCGTGCGCCCCGGCGGCGAGCAGATGCTTGCGCATGCTCACGCCCGGCACCAGGTCCTCCATGGGGGCCAGCCCACCGGCCATGAGGAGATGCGCGTGACGTCCCTGCGGCAGCCCCTTGCGGTGCTCCGGCCCCTCGGGCAGATCGTCCCGGTCGAGCACGATCACCTCGTCCGCGACGGCGGACAGGGCCGCCGCGGCCAGCATGCCGGCCAGACCCGCACCGATGACGACAGCTCTACGCGACATGCGACTCCTCGCACTCAGCCATGAAGGCTCCTTCGCCCCTGAGGGCACTCCCCGGCGTCCGGCCGCAGCGGTGCGGCGCACAACACCCGTCCACCGGCACCGGTTTCGAGCCATACGGGCCTCGTTCCGGACAGCTCTCACCGTACCTTCACGTTCCGTGCGCGCGGCCTTCCGTGCGGGTCTCGCCCGGGTATTCGGCCGGGCCGGCCCCCGGGGCGGCGGGATCAGCCGGTGAGCGACTTGCCGTCCGTGTGGTCACGGGCGAGGGCGCGGATCGCCCGCAGGTCCTCCGTGCGGCGCAGGGCGCGGGACACGGCGCCGATCTCGCGCAGCAGGTCCGTGGTGTCACGGGCACCGGTGCCCTCGTCGTCCCGTGTGAGGTGCCTGGCGTCGGCCGCGTCCAGGATCGCCGCGGTGGCGGCGAGTGCCTTCGCCCGGTCCGGCGGGTGGCCGAGGGCCAGGGCGGCGTCGTGGAACCGTTCGCGCCGGTCCTCGTCGATGTGCCGGGCGAGCGGCAGCAGCACGTCGCGGATGAACGTCTCCCGGCGGACCAGCCGCAGTTCCGGCGTCGCACGCAGCAGGAACGGGACCCCGGAGCCGTTGACCGTCCTCATCAGCAGGTACAGCGGCCGCAGTTCGTGCAGGGCCAGCCGGACGTGCCAGCGGCCGTGCAGGTACTGTCCGGCGTGCGGCAGGATGAAGCCGACCGCTATGAGGACGGCGGACAGGCAGGCGAGGGGCGGGGCGACGGCCGTGCTGAGCCAGTCCAGGTCCCGCCCGGACCAACGGGCCACCACGGCACTGATCTTGGCGGCGTCGAAGAGCAACTGCGCCGCGTAGCCCACGCCGAGGAACTTCAGCCCCCAGCGCAGCAGCGAGTCCAGCCCGTCCGTGCGGACCCAGTTCCAGATCAGCCCGTTGGTGACCAGCGCGGCCACGGTGTGCGCGAGCAGGTACAGCACGATCACCTCGCGCATGTACGGGGTGTTCGCGTAGTACGTGTCGAGGTCCCGCAGCCGCTCCACCGGCACGTCCGCGAGGGCGAACAGCACCCACATCGCGACGATCACACCCGAGTAGACGGCCACGACCCCGCGCATCGCCCGCCGGGTGCGCTCCGAGCGGTCGGACAGGCCGTTGCGCCAGGAGATGATCAGCAGCAGGCAGAAGGCGCAGAACGCGGTGAGCAGCGAGTAGACCCAGGGTCCGGAGAAGTTCGCCACCCCGGTGAGCCGGTTGACCCGGGCGATCGTCGACGGCGCCACGAAGACGAACACCGCGCAGGCGAGCAGCAGCAGCCCGCCGACCGCGCGCAGCATCGGGTCCTTCCACAGCCGGATGATGCTCGGCAGCTTGATGGCCAGGGCGGCGGCCAGGACCCCCGCGGGGATCCACCAGAAGTTCGGGTAGAACTGGTTGACGAACTCGGCCGGGGTCAGCGCCACCGTCGTCACGGTGCCGCACCTCCTCGCGGCCCCCGGTAGTACAGGGACCGCTGCACGGGTTCGAGGGGCACCTCGGGTTCGCGTCCGCCGGGCAGCAGCGCCCGGCACCCCGCCGCCAGCCGGTGCCCGAACGCGTCGGCCTCCGCCTCGTCGCGTTCCCGGGAGCCGTGGCGGGCGGCCACCGCGAGGGCGACGTCCTCCCAGCCCGGCCGGTCGGCGAACGCGTGGGCCGCCGCCGCGCCCGCCCCGTGGTGATGTCCGTGCCCCGCGTGCAGGTGCCACAGCTCATGTCCGAGGATGACCAACTGCTGCACGGCCTCGGCCCGTTCCTCGACGATGACGAGGTCGAAGTCCTGGAACTCGACCCACAGGCCGGTCACTTCTATTTCGTCGGGGAAGCGCTCGAACCGCAGCTCCACGGGCCGTCCGCCGCGCCGCGCGCTCATCTCCTCGCACAGCGCCCGGCACAGCGACCGTACGTCGGTGGGCCGCCGGGGTCTCTTCCGGACCGCGGTGGCGAGCTCGGCGGCCAGGCCGCGCATGGCCGGGCCACTGCGTGAGCGCCTGAGCGCGGCGGCGACTCGGGCGGCCCTGGTCCGCGCGCCCGCGATGTCCATCGCTCCCCCTTCTCACCGCCGGCCTACGGCCTGCCGGCCCGTCCGAGACTACGCGCCGGAAAGTGTGCGCGTCATGCGATCCGGCGTCCGATGTTCACCGGGAAACGACCGTTCCTGTCCGGAAAATCCTGACCGAAGCCGAGCCGGACCATTGACGTGCCGACGCCACGAATTTACGGTCCCGTTCGAGGTAACGAGCGCAATCCGAAATACCGAACAGTAGGGGCGGCCGCGACCGCATCCGCACCACCACCCCCGAAAGGCGACCATGCACACCGCCCGCTTCACCCTCGACCCCGCCTTCACCGTCGGCGACGTCAACCCCCGCCTCTTCGGCAGCTTCGTGGAACACCTCGGCCGCTGCGTCTACACCGGCATCTTCGAACCCGACCACCCCACCGCCGACGACCAGGGCCTGCGCCGGGACGTCCTGGACCTCGTCCGCGAACTCGGCGTCACCACCGTCCGCTACCCCGGCGGCAACTTCGTCTCCGGCTACCGGTGGGAGGACTCCGTCGGCCCCGTCGAGGACCGCCCCCGCCGTCTCGACCTCGCCTGGCGCTCCACCGAGACCAACCGCTTCGGCCTCTCCGAGTTCATCGCCTTCCTGAAGAAGATCGGGCCCCGGGCCGAGCCCATGATGGCCCTCAACCTCGGCACCCGGGGTGTCGCCGAGGCCCTCGAACTCCAGGAGTACGCCAACCACCCCGTCGGCACGGCCCTGTCCGACCTCCGTGTCTCCCACGGCGACAAGGACCCCTTCGGCATCCGGCTGTGGTGCCTCGGCAACGAGATGGACGGCCCCTGGCAGACCGGCCACAAGACGGCCGAGGAGTACGGTCGCCTCGCCGCCGAGACGGCCCGGGCCATGCGCCAGATGGACCCCGGCGTCGAACTCGTCGCCTGCGGCTCCTCCAGCCAGTCCATGCCGACGTTCGCCGCGTGGGAGGCGACGGTCCTGGAGGAGACCTACGACCTCGTCGACCACATCTCCCTGCACGCCTACTACCAGCCCGAGGACGGTGACGTCGACTCCTTCCTGGCCTCAGCCGTCGACATGGAGTCCTTCATCGAGAACGTGGTCGCCACCGCCGACCACATCGGCGCGAAGCTGAAGTCGAAGAAGAAGATCAACCTCTCCTTCGACGAGTGGAACGTCTGGTACATGGCGCAGTGGCACGAGATCGAGAACTCCGGCGCGCGGGAGTGGGCCGAGGCCCCGCGCCTGCTGGAGGACAACTACAGCGTCACGGACGCCGTCGTGTTCGGCTCGCTCCTCATCGCCCTGCTCCGGCACGCCGACCGTGTCACGGTCGCCTGCCTCGCCCAGCTCGTCAACGTCATCGCCCCGATCATGACCGAGCCCGGCGGCCCGGCCTGGCGGCAGACCACGTTCTTCCCGTTCGCCCAGGCGGCGCGGTACGGCCGCGGCCGGGTCCTGGACGTCCGCGTGGACTCCCCGACGTACGCGACGAGGAAGTACGGCGAGACCGACCTGCTGCACGCCACCGCCGTGCGCGCCGAGGACGGCACCGTCACCGTCTTCGCCGTCAACCGCAGCCGCACCGACGCCCTGCCGCTCGACGTCGCCCTGAACGGCCTCGACCTGACGCGGGTCGTCGAGCACAGCGCCCTCGCGGACACCGACCCCGACGCCCGCAACACCCTCGACGACCCCGAGCGGGTCGCCCCCCACCCCGTCGACGGCACGGCCCTGCGGGACGGCACGCTGAGCGCCGTCCTGGAGCCGCTGTCCTGGAACGTGATCCGGCTGGGGTGAGGCCCGGGACCCGGTCAGCGCTCGATGCGCGTCGTTCTCCCGCCAGGTTCCGCCGTGCCACGCGAGCAGATGCGTGGCCCCGGCCGTGTCGGTGCCGATCGCCCACACCGAACGGGCACAGGCCCCGAGGACGGCCCGGTCCGGTCACACCGGAGTGACCGGCACGCCACCCGCCGCCGCGCCCAGCAGCGTCAGCCGCACCTCACCGGGCCCGGCCGGTGTGGTCCCGTCGGACAACACCGCCAACGCCAGTGTGTTGGCACCCCGTGTGCGCAGGACCCCGTTCGGCAACACGAAGGTGTGCTGTGGACCTACATCGTTGATGTACTGGCCCATGTTCCAGCCGTTGAGGAAGATCTGGACGCGGTAGGCCCGCTCCGGGTCGTCGTCCAGGACGAGACCGACCGAGGCGTCCACACCGGGGTCGACGTCCAGCCGGAAGTCCGTCCGGTACCAGGTGACGCCCTGCCGCCGGTCGGACCGGGGCAGTTCGGCGGCCTTCCAGTCGCCGTCGTCGTACTCGGGCAGGTGCCAGCCCTCGCGCTCGCCGTGCAGCCCGCCGGTGTTCATCGGCCCGCGCACGGGGTCGGGTGCGGCGGCGCCCTGGACACGCCACTTCACCTCGGGGGAACCGCCCTCGAAGGTGACGGCCGTCAGGCCCCGCGCGGCCTTGTGCGTGTCGAGGGCCTCGCCGTCCATGTCGTGCTGCATCCGCCGCACGAGCACGGACAGCACGTGCCGCTCACCCTTCCGGTCCTGCTCCCGCCCCGGTTCCCGTTCCTGCTCCCGCTCCTCGCGGAATCTCTCCCGCAGCTTCTCCGGCAGCTCGAAGCCGGCCTTCGCGGTCCACGTCCCCTGTCGCGCCCGGTCCTTGTCCGGCACCGGCATCCGGTGCGTGCCCAGCGGCTCGCCGTCCAGCCAGGCCATCAGCAGGCCCTGCGTGCCCGTGCTGTAGGCGAGGGACACGGACTCGATGCCGCCGTCGCCGCTCCACTCGCCGCGGTACCAGACGTCGCCGTAGTGGAAGCCGTAGTCGTCGGCGAACAGGACGGGCTGCCCGGCGGGCACGGGCGTGCTGCTGAACGTCGTCTCCTTGTCGGCCGTCGTCCACTCCGAGTCGTCGAAGTCCGGCTCGGACTCCGGGTTCCCGGCCCGCCGCCGCCAGCCTTCCAGCGCGGGCAGGGCCGGTCGGGCCACGCCGGGCAGCGGCCGCAGCGCCAGCAGGCTGCCGGAGGCGCTGATCCGGGTGGCGACCGGGCGCCCGTTCCAGGTGACGTGGGTGATGCCGCGCGGCCCCCACACCTCCAGGCCGGTCTGCCCGATGGTGTCGCCGCGCAGATGGACCGTCGAGCCGCGCAGTTCGGCCGACCGCAGCAGGGCGGGGCCGTAGACGAGGAGCGGGCCGGACGGGGTCTCGTAGGGCCACAGCCGCAGTGAGGTGGCGTCGTCGGCGAACAGCACCAGCATCGGTGTGTCCACGCCGTCGCCCTCGACCCGCACCCGGCTGAGCCCGCCGGCGCCGAGCGGGGCGGTGATGTTCAGCTTGCCCAGGTTGTAGGCCCAGGCGGGCTCCGCGTCCAGCCGCATGGGCGTCGGCTCGTCCGCGCACTCCAGGACGACCTGCGCCATCTCGCCCCGGCGGCCCGCGAACACGGCGATGTCCTGCCGTCCGGCGGTCAGGCTCACCATGGGCTGCACGGTGGAGTGCACCAGTGTCCGCTTGCCGAGCCGGAGGTTGGCGGCGATCAGCTTGGCGTCCCGGGCCGGGACGGTGACCGGCACGTCGATCCCGGCGTCCGGCAGCGTCGCGGCGACGGCCTTGCCGGTGTCGTTGCGCAGGACGTAGAAGTGGGCGCCGGTGTCGGGGTTGGTCAGGTGGTAGACCTTCATCCGCTCGTCGGTCGCCCGCACCGTCTTCGCCCGGTGCAGCCTGGCGAGGTCGGGCACGGACCGCAGCAACTGCCCGATCTGGTGCATCGGGGCGAGCTTCGGGGTGGCGTTGCGCGCCTCGTCGAACGCGGCGCCGTAGTCGTACGAGGTGTACACCGCCGGCGCGGGCAGCCAGCCCCAGGAGGTGCCGCCGTACGTCATGTAGACGTTGTGCAGGGTGATGCCGTTGGCGAGGTGGGTGAGATAGAAGCGCCGTTCGTACGCCGCGTCCCGGGTCCGGCGCGCTTCGGCGTACCCCTTGCCGTCGAACGTGGACCCGCCCCACGGGTCGAACCAGCCGCCGCCGGACTCGGGCACGAACCCGGGCGTGCGCGGGCTGGCCGTCGCCCCGCCCTTTTGTCCGCCGGCCCCGAACGACCCCCAGTCCGGCGGCACGTGGTCCGGCTCCGGGTAGCCGTCGAACCCGTACAGCCAGCGGCCCTTCTCGCCGCCGGTGCCGAACGACCCGGGCGTCCAGGCGCCGTTGCGCCCCTTGTCGTTGTGGAACAGCGGCACGTCGATGCCGTCGGCCCTGACCTTGTCGTACAGGTACGCCATGTAGGCGCGGCCCGAGGGCTCGTCGACGTGTGCGTCGTACTCGTTCTCGATCTGGTAGAGCAGGACCGTGCCGGTGCCCCGGGTGAACAGGCGCCCCGCGACGACGGCGTTGACCGCGGTCAGCCACTCGTCGACATAGCGCAGATAGGTCGGGTCGGAGGTCCGGGCCCGTCCGTCGGTGGCGGTCAGCCAGCCGGGGAAGCCGCCGGCGTCGACCTCCGCGTTGATGTACGGCCCGGGCCGCAGGATGACGTACATCCCCGTTTCGGCGGCGGTCCGCAGGAACAGGTCCAGGTCGCGCACGCCGGTGAAGTCGTAGCGGCCGGGTGCGGGGGAGTGGTGGTTCCAGGCGACGTACACGCTGACGGCGTTGTAGCCGTGCGCACGCATCTTCTCCAGGACGTCCCGCCACAGCGACGGGCTCGGCAGCCGGAAGGGGTGCATCTCGCCCGACCACAGCATCAGACGACGGCCGTCGACGATCAGCGAGTGGCGGTCGAAGCCGACCTCGTGCGGCCGGCCGTCCGCGCTCGGCACCGGGGGCGGCGGGCCGGTGGGTGCGGTGCGGGCCGGGTTGGCGGAGGTCGGCGACCCGCTGCCGGTCAGCGCGAAGCCGAGCGCCGCCGTGCCGGCCAGAGCGTGGAAGGTGCGCCTGCTGAGCTCCAAGGGAGCGCCTCCTGGTGTGCCATGCGATAGGTGGTGCGCGGTGCGTGTGCTTGTCGTACGGGGCGGGTGTGCTCGCTGAGGAGCGCGGTGCGTGTGGTCAATGTCTACAGGGTGACCGCGACAATGGTCCTATGAGGATCTCGGCACGTGCGGACTACGCGGTACGAGCGGTCGTGGAGCTGGCCGTCCGGCAGGGGGAGGGGCCGGTCAAGGCGGAGGCCGTCGCCACCGCGCAGGACATTCCCCACAAGTTCCTGGAGGGCATCCTCGGCGATCTGCGCCGGGGCGGGGTTGTCGACAGCCGGCGCGGCGGGGGCGGCGGCTACCGGCTGGCCCGGGAGGCCTCGCGGATCACCGTCGCGGACGTGATCCGCGCCGTGGACGGTCCGATCGTCTCGGTGCGCGGCGAGCGGCCGACCGGCCTCGCCTACTCCGGCACCGCCGAGCCACTGCTGCCGCTCTGGATCGCCCTGCGGGCCAATGTGCGCAGGATCCTGGAGGGCGTGACGGTCGCCGACCTCGCGGCCGGGGCGCTGCCGGAGCCGGTGGAGCGGCTGGCGGCGGAACCGGCGGCCTGGGAGAACCCCTGAGGGGCGGCGGCCGTGCGCGGCGCGGTGCGTGATCCTCATTTCCGTCCTCGGGATGTCTTCGGGTCGTCCGTGGGATGTCCCCGGTCTGACGTCCGGGTGGTGCAACGCACCTTATGCGCCCTCCGGAGGCCGGGTGAATTCCCGCCAGTGTGAATGGCCGGACAGCTACCTGGCCCGCTCCTGCCGCCCTGCGTACGATGCGACCGCTCCCGGCCTTCACAGCTCCTTCATGGAACGGTCACAGGCCGGGGGCGCATGCGCTGTCGCTTTGACATGCTCATGTCTATCGCGCGTTCCACCCCCCACGTACGGATGGGAGAACCATGGCCGGTGGCCTGCTCCTGAGTGGCGCGATCGCCGCGTTGCTCACCAGTGCACTTCCCGCGCAATCCCCGTCCTCCGGGTTCGACGACCCGCCCCCGGACAAGATCATCATCAAGGTCGCCACGGTGAACGGCTCCGGCTGTCCGCAGGGCACGGCAGCGGTCGCCGTCTCCGAGGACAACACGGCGTTCACGGTGACCTACAGCGACTACCTCGCCCAGGCCGGCGGCGGCTCCGACCCGACCGCGTTCCGCAGGAACTGCCAGCTCAGCCTGATCGTCCACGTGCCCGGGGGATTCACCTACGCCATCGCGAGCGCCGACTACCGGGGCTTCGCCTCCCTCCAGCCCGGCGCGAGCGGCTCCCAGCGGGCCTCGTACTACTTCCAGGGCTCGCCCAGCACGGTCTACAAGAACCACCCCTTCAGCGGCCCCTACAACGACAACTGGCAGGCCACCGACGAGACGGACTGGGCCCAACTGGTCTACGCGCCCTGCGGAGTCCAGCGCAACTTCAACATCAACACCGAGCTCCGGGTCAACGCCGGTTCCCAGTCGGCCAACAAGGTCAGCTTCATGACGATGGACTCCACGGACGGGGACATCAGCACGGTCTACCACCTGGCGTGGAAGCAGTGCCCCCCGAAGAAGTCGTGACGCCGTGAACGGGGGTGGCCTCACCGGACCGGCGGTCCCGGTGAGGCCACCCCTTCGTGGTCTCCGGAGAGCACCGCCCGGCTGGGGCCCACGGATGTGTGCGGGCGGCGACCACGGGATGGCCGGTCCCTCAGGTGCCACGGGGCGCGCTCCAGGGAGCGCCGTTTGCTGAACTGTGAACCTTCCGAGGAGCGGGCACGCGGACCGGAGGGTGGGGCTCGACAGGTTGGCTGGTTCCCGCCCCCTCGGGCTGGCGTGCAAAAACCTTTGCCCGCTTGCGTGTGCGATGCGCTACGGTCTGTGCGACACGATCATCTGACTGTCACTCATAGGGGGAACTGTGAAGACTGGAATGCGTCTGGGTGGCGTCTGTGCCGTCCTGCTCGCCGCGACCGTGATGACGCCCACCGCGTCGGCCGTCGACCAGGCCGGCCCGAAGGCGGGCGCGGCGATCCAGACCGTGGACATCAAGGGTGTCAAGGTCGCCAAGGAGGCGTCGGCCGAGACCAAGCGGATCATCGAGGCCAAGGCCGGAGTCGCCGCGGCCGCCGCCAACGTGTGCGGATCCGGCTACACCATCTCCACCGGGGCCGCCCGCTACGGGACCTATGGCACCACGTACACGTGGACCAACGGCAAGACCACGGGCGACCGGTACTACGACAAGCCGATCTGCGCCGTGTTCTTCAACGACACCGGCGCGGCCCACTACATGGGGATCCGGCTGAAGGACAACTACACCGACACGCCCCACAAGGAAGACTTCGGCACCTTCAGCACCTACGCCGGGCCCGTCTACCAGAACCGCGGCTACTGCGGCGAGGCGTACTCCTACATGAAGGTCGGCAGCAGGGTCGTCGTCGACAACATCCTCACCGTGGGTGCCTGCAACTGACGCTCACCTCACGACAGTGCCGCGCCCGCGTCGTGCGGGCGCGGCACTGCCTCGGGTCCGAGCCGCGGCAGGTGAGAGGGCGTCAGTCCCGCGTCGCCAGGGCCGCGGCTGTCGCGCTCACGAAGGCCTCCGGGTTGTCCAGCATGATGTTGTGGCCGCAGTCAGGGATCGCGACGACGGACACTCCGGCCTCGGTCAGCGCGTCGGCCCCGGGAAACGGGCCGTCGGAGGCGGGGAGCAGGAAGGTGCGGGGAATCTTCAGCTCCAGCAACAGCTCCCGCATGGTGGGGTCCGTGCCACGCGTCAGGTGCACCGCGCTGCGGTGCAGGGCCTCGCGGCCGGCCAGACGCATCGTGGACCACCAGTGCGGGCCGACCCGGTCGCGGACCTCCGCCCAGCCGCCCGCCAGGAACTCCTCCTCCGAGTAGGCGGCGATGCCGCTGCTGCCCGGGGAACCGGGTGCGCGCGGGACCGGGTCCAGGTTCGCGTCGATCAGGACCAGGCGGGAGACCAGGTGGGGGTGACGGGCCGCGAGGACCACGGCCACCGAGCCGCCCATGCTGTGGGCGATCAGTTCGGCGGCCGAGACGTCCGCCGCCGTCAGGGCGCCGGCGAGCGCGTCGGCATGGGACTCCAGGGTGTAGTCGAAGTGCGCGGGGCGGTCGCTGATGCCGTGGCCCAGCAGGTCGACCAGCAGGGAGCGGCGGCCGGAGAGTCCCGGGTCGACCGCGACCTCCGTGAAGTAGGCCGGTGACGTGGCACCCAGCCCGTGCACGTAGACGCGCGGCGGCTGCCGCCCCGGCAGTTCGACCCAGCGGATACGGTCGCCCTCGGGCGTTACGGCGGCGCTGCGCACGGTCGGCATCTCCTCCGGGCGGGACAACGGTGTCGGTGGACGGTCAACAGTAGCCTTCTGCGCCATGGAGTTCTTCTGCTATCACCGGGACCGGCCCGGCTCCCTCGCACTGCGCGAGGAACTGGGGGAGGCGCACTGGGCCTACATGGACCGCTTCGAGGCGGAGCTGATCGCCCGTGGCCCGACCTTCGCCGCGGACGGGGAGACGCCCACCGGCAGCGTGCACATCGTCGACCTGCCGGATCCCGCGGCGGCCCGCGCGTTCGCCTTCGACGAGCCCACCTACCAGGCCGGGGCGTACCGGGACGTCCTGCTGCGCCGGTGGCGCAACCTCCTGGGCCGCACCATGTGGGACTTCCCCGGCGGCCGTACGGGAGGACACCGCTTCCTGGTACTCGGCCTCGGCGACGGTCCGCCCGCCGACCTCGACGTACCGCCCTGCCGCGACGAACTGATCGCATACGGCCCGCTGTTGTCCGACGACGGCGCCGTGTGGCTGGGTACGGCGGCACTGCTGCGGGCGCCGGACGCGGAGACGGCGCGAGCCCTGCTGACCGGCGAGCGGTACGCCGACATCGAGGTGCACGACTGGGAGTTCGGCGGGCGAAGGTGACCGGGAGTTCTCCCCGGCGCTCCGAAATGATCTGCCCCGCAACGGTGTTGGTGAGGACATGACGCAGAGACCGGCACCTCGCCCACTGTCCGACGCGGCCCTCTCCGACCTGCTCGGTGCGCAGCGGTTCGGCACGCTCGCCACCGTCAAGCGCAGTGGCCACCCGCATCTGACCACCATGCTGTACAGCTGGGACCCCGAGTCCCGGATCGTGCGGTTCTCCACGACGGCCGACCGCGTCAAGCTCAGGCACCTGCGGCGCGACCCGCACGCGGCACTGCATGTGCAGGGCGGGGACGTCTGGTCGTTCGCCGTCGCCGAGGGGGACGCCGAGGTCTCCGATGTCACGAAGGTCCCCGGCGACCCGGTCGGCCGGGAACTGCTCGCGATGCTTCCGCCGGACGCCGAACCGGAGGACGAGGACGCCTTCCTGCGGCACCTCGTCGACGAGCGACGGGTCGTCATCAGGCTGAAGGTGGACCGGCTCTACGGGACCGCGCTCGACATCGAGGGACAGGACTGCGAGGGACAGGACTGCGAGGGACAGGACTGCGGCACGATGAGCGCATGAACACACAACGGGGCAGCACCGACGCACACACACTCGCGGACCTCGCCCGCCGACTTCGCGCGGTGGACACCGGCGGCTGGTCGCCGGAGGGGGTGCGGGCCATGGCGGACGGGCTCGGCTGGGCCCGGGGCGGCACCGCCGACCAGCCCGTCCTGATCACCGGCCGGGCCGCGGGAGACGCCCGCCTGCGCCCGGTCGGCCGGTACGAAGAGCGGCACGTCAACGGCGAGTCCTACGTGGAACTCGCCGTACCGGTGGCGATCGCGGCACCCGACGCCGCGGCACAGGCCGCCGCCTTCCGCGCCGCCCGGGAGGAACTCACCGAGGCCCTGGGGCGGCCGTCCGTCATGGGTTCGCACGGAGGGCTGGGCCCCTTCTACGAGAGTGGACCCCTCTGGGGCGCCCCCTTCCTGCGCTGGCGTGGCAGGACGGACACCCTGGAGCTGCGCGCCGGGAAGGCCGGGCCGGAGCTGGTCCTGCAACCCACCGACCCGGCCGAGGACTGGTTCTGGCGGCAGGGCCACGGCGAAGAGCACGCGATCAGCGGCTTCTTCGGCAGCAACCGCGACCCGGCCAACGCCGGCCTCGGCTTCCCCGGCGGCTGGACCGCCCACAGCTGGGAGACCGTCACCCGGTCGCTGGGCGATGTCCTGGAGGCCCTGCCCGCCGAGGCCGTCGCCCTCGGCGTCAGCTTCGGAATGCCGTTCTACGGGCGGGCCCGCGGCAGCGCGCCGCTCCTCTTCGACGTGACGTGCGGGGAACGGCTGTCGATCGGCTGCTTCGCGCCGGACGATGTCGACGCGGCCTCGCTCGGCTGGGGCACCGTCGCCGAGCATCCGGGCACGGCCTCGGTCTGGAGCGACGACGATCCGGTCTGGCGGGTCGACGCGGGTGGTCCCGGCGAACCCAAGGGCCGCGCCCTCGCCGAGATGCTCGTGGCGACGGCCAGGGCGGCGGGGGTGAGTGAACCGACCGATCTGATCCTCGGCGGCGAAGCGGAGTACGTGGACGGCTACCACGTGACGTACTACGGGCTGGGCCTGCGCACCGGCTGACGCACACAGAACGACGACAGCCCCGGGGTGGGAACCCCGCCCCGGGGCGCGGTGGTTGCCGCGCGAACCGATGACGCGCCAAGGCTTCGTGCGCACGGCACACCCGAGCTCGGCACCCTGATCCGGAGCAGTGGACGGCCGGTCGCCCACCGGCCTGACAGCGGCCCGGGTGCCCAGGGTCGCGGAGAACCGCGCGACGAGCCGCCCCCCGCCGGCGCCCGCCGGACTATCCGGCCTGCCCCATCCCTGCCGCGTTGGGCCAGCTCTGGGCCGCGGGCCACCCCGTGGCCGGAGCCGGAGTCAGGCCGTTCGTGCCCCGTACCTGCGCGGCCGTCAGGCCGCCGCGGGCGGGGACGCCGGGCGGCGTGGGCCCGGTGAACGGAGCCGCCAGGGGCGACGGTGCAGGAGCCGGCGCCGGAGCAGGGACCGGCGCCGGGGCTTGGGCCGCGGGGGCCGGCGGCGGTACGGAGGCCTGGGCCGCGGGGGCCAGCGGCGGGGCCGGGGCGGCCATCGGCTGGGGCACGGACTGGGGCACGGACTGCGGCACGGATTGCGGCACCTGCTGGGGGATCTGCTGGGGGATCTGCGGCTGCGGCATCTGGGCCGCGGCCGGCATCGGCATCCCGCCGCCCGTACCCGCCGGTGCGGCGGACGCGGCGGCGGGGAGCGGCATGCCGATGCCGGTGGCCGGAGCGGGGGCCGGTCCCGGCCCGCCGACGGGGGCGGCACTCGCGGCGGCGGGCAGGGGCGCCGGCGCGGCGGTGAACCCCTGGCCGCCCGTCCCGGTGCCCGCGGCGGCCGCCGGGGCCGCGACGAGTCCCGGCCCCCCGGCCCTCGCCGCGGCAGCCGGCGCCGGCGCCGACCCCATGGCCTGTGCCGCGAGCCCCCGTACGCCCGCCCCGTTCGTCTCGCTCACCAGCCGGTCCACGGCCGCCGTACCCGAGCTGTAGCTGGTCCCATTGCCCAGCTCGGGTACGGCGGCTCCCCTCCTGGACGTCCCGTAGAGCACCTGTTCCAGGCCGGACACCAGGCGACGCACGTCCACCTGGGGGCGCACCACGAGACGCAGGAAGCGGCTGGACGAACCGATCTTGTTGCCGCATTCGCGGACCAGGATCCGGTGCTCGGTGAGCATGCGGTCCCTCACCACGGTGCCCTCGGCGCCCACGGGGAGGCGCACGAAGAGGAAGTTGCCCTGCGACGGGTAGACCGTCAGACCGGGCAGGGAGGACAGCTGGCCGGCCATGTCGAGCCGGTCGCGGCGCACCTGCTGCAGGCTCTGCGCGTACTCGGCGCCGTGCTCCTTGAGCATGAAGACGACGTGCTCGGCGAAGGAGTTGAGGTTCCACTTCGGCAGCATCGAGCGGATGCGGCCCGCGAGCGCCGGGTTGGCGACGAGGTAGCCGAAGCGGATGCCGTGCAGGCCGAAGTTCTTGCCGAGGCTGCGCAGCACGACCACGTTGGGCCGCAGCATCGCCTCCTGGACGACGGACGGCTCGGCCTCGGCGTCCGCGAACTCCAGGAACGACTCGTCGATGACGACCAGGTCGAGGTCGGCCATGGCGTCCATGAACTGCACGATGGCGTGCTTGTGCAGGAAGCCGCCGTCGGGGTTGTTGGGGTTGCAGATCACCGCGACGCGGGTGCCGCGGGCCCGGATGAACTCGGCGTACTGGGCGAGGTCGAGGGCGAAGCCGCTGGACTCCTGGAGCGGGAACATGTCGACCCGCTTGCCGGTCTCCATGGGCTGGTCGGTCCAGCGCCCGAAGGTGGGGACGGGGACGGCGAGCGACTCGCGGACCAGCAGGTGGTCGATCCAGGTGATGAGCTCGGTCGAGCCGTTGCCCATGGCCACGCACTGCGGCGGGAGCTGGAGCAGGCTGCACAGCTCGGCCGTGATGGTGTCGGCGCTGCTCGGGTAGTACGTGATGATGTCGCGCAGCCGGGCCGCCATGTCCTCGAACATGGCCGGGGTCGGGAAGTACGGGTTGCAGGGGATACAGAAGTCCACGGGGCCGGCTCCCTCGCCGCCCTCACGTGTCAGAGCCGCCATCGACGGGCTGTGTGCCGCGGTACTGCGGAACAGCGACGTGACGTTGTCGGCCATGGAACCTCCGTATGGGGCGGACCCGTTGGGGACGGACGGACCCGACGTTTAAGGGCGGCCCGCGCGGGGGAGCGCGGGCCGCCCCTTCATACGGAGACCACGGTCACACTGTTCAACCGTCGGGAGAACGGTCGGAACATGTGCCCGGACCGCGGAGGTCTGTCGGCGGTCTCAGCAGCCGAACGTGTGGATCGTCGTCGTCCGGTACGTCTGCCCCGGTCGCAGCACCGTCGAGGGGAACTTCGGCTTGTTCGGCGCGTCCGGGAAGTGCTGCGTCTCCAGGCACAGCGCGTCGCCCTGCCGGTAGGTGCGGCCGGACGGGCCGGTCAGGGTGCCGTCGAGGAAGTTGCCGGAGTAGAACTGCAGGCCCGGCTCGTTCGTGGCGATCTTCAAGGACCGGCCGGAGGCCGGGTCGCGCAGGGTCGCGACGTGCTCGGGCCGGGCGGTGATGCCCTTGTCCAGCACCCAGTTGTGGTCGAAGCCCTTGGCGGTGACCAGCTGCGGGTGGGAGGTGCGGATGTCCCGGCCGATCGGCTTGGCCCGGCGGAAGTCGAAGGGCGTGCCCGCGACCTCGGCCAGCTCGCCCGTGGGGATCAGACCCGCGTCGGTGGGCGTGTAGCGGGACGCGGCGATCTGCAGCTCGTGGTCCTCGATCGTGCCGCTGCCCTCACCGGCCAGGTTCCAGTACACGTGGCTGGTCAGGTTGACCACGGTGGCCTTGTCGGTGGTGGCCTCGTAGTCGATGCGCCAGTCGCCGTGCCGGGTGAGCGTGTACGTCACCTTCGTCCTGAGCGTGCCCGGGTAGCCCATCTCGCCGTCGACGGACGTGTAGTACAGGTGCAGGCCGACGTCGGAGCCCTTGGTGAACGGTTCGACGTCCCACACGCGCTTGTCGAAGCCCTTGGCACCACCGTGCAGGCTCTGCTCACCGTCGTTGACGGACAGCTGGTAGTCCTTGCCGTCCAGGGTGAACGTGCCCTTGCCGATGCGGTTGCCGTAACGGCCGATCAGAGCACCGAAGTACGGGCTCTTGGCGACGTAGTCGTCGAGGTTGTCGAAGCCGGCGCTGACGTTGGCGTAGCGGCCGCGGCGGTCGGGGATCTCCAGGGACTGCACGATGCCGCCGTAGGAGAGGACCTTCAGCCGGGTGCCGCCGTTCTCCAGCGACCAGCTGTGGACCTTGGTGCCGTCGGCGAGCTTGCCGAAGAGCTTCTTCACCGGCTTCCTGCCTCCCGTGGCGTGCGCCGGGCCGCCGAGCGTGGTGGCGGCCACGCCCGCTGCCGCCGCTCCCGCGATGACCGTGCGTCTGTTCAGTTCCATGTGCGGCTCCCGATAAGGAGAGGGCCCCGCCTTCCCGGCGGGGCCCGATCTGACTTACGAACCGACCTTGCGCTTGTTCCACACGTCGAACCCGACCGCCGCCAGCAGCACCAGGCCCTTGATGACCTGCTGCCAGTCGGTGCCGATGCCGACGAGGTTCATACCGTTGTTCAGCACGCCCAGGACCAGGCCACCGATGATCGCGCCGAGCACGGTGCCGACACCGCCGCTCATCGACGCACCGCCGATGAACGAGGCCGCGATCGCCTCCAGTTCGAAGTTGAGGCCGGCCTTGGGAGAGGCCGCGTTGAAGCGGGCGGCGAAGACCAGACCCGCCAGGGCCGCGAGCATGCCCATGTTCAGGAAGACCAGGAAGGTGACCTTCTTGTCCTTCACACCCGACAGCTTGGCCGCCGGGAGGTTGCCGCCGATCGCGTAGATGTGGCGGCCGATGATCGCGTTGCGCATCACGTAGCCGAAGCCGACGAGCAGCACGCCCAGGATGAGCAGCACGATCGGGGCGCCCTTGTAGCTGGCCAGCAGCAGGGTGAGCGTCAGCACCGCGGCGCCGATCGCGACCAGCTTCAGCAGGAACAGCTTGGCGGGCGGGACGTCCAGGTCGAACTCCTGCTGCCGCTTGCGGTCACGGACCTCCTGGAAGATCACGAAGGCGATCATCGCGAAGCCCAGCAGCAGGGTGAGGTTGTGGTAGTTCGTGTTCGGGCCGACCTCGGGCAGGAACCCGTTGGCGACCTTCTGCAGCCCGTCCGGGAAGGGGCCGAGGGTCTGGCCCTCCAGGAAGATCTCCGTCAGACCACGGAAGATCAGCATGCCCGCCAGGGTCACGATGAACGACGGTATGCCGCCGTACGCGATGAAGAACCCCTGGACGGCACCCGCGACCGCGCCCACGGCCAGGCACAGCACCACGGCGAGCGGCCACGGCAGATCCTGTTTGACCATGAACACCGCGGCCATCGATCCGACGAACGCCGTCAGTGAGCCGACCGAGAGGTCGATGTGGCCGGCGATGATGACCAGCATCATGCCGATCGCGAGGATCAGGATGTAGCTGTTCTGCAGCACCAGGTTGGAGACGTTGCGCGGGAGCAGCAGGTCACCGTCGGTCCAGACGGCGAACAGGACCACGATCAGGCCCAGCGCGATCAGCATGCCGTACTGCCGCATGTTGCGGCGCATGCCGTCCAGCACCAGCTGCAACAGGCCGTCGCCCGCGGCCCCTCCGCTCTTGCCCGGCGGCGCGGGGGCCGGGCTCTTGGCGGTCACGTCCGTGCTCATCGGGTTACCTCTTTGTCCTTCGTCATCTGACGCATCAGCGATTCCTGGGAGGCCTCGGCCCGCGAGAACTCACCCGTCAGCCGCCCCGCGGCCATCGTGTAGATGCGGTCGCACATGCCGAGCAGCTCGGGCAGCTCGGAGGAGATGAAGACGACCGCCTTGCCCTGGGCGGCCAGCTGGTCGATGACCGTGTAGATCTCGTACTTGGCGCCGACGTCGATACCCCGCGTCGGCTCGTCCAGGATCAGCACGTCCGGACCCGAGAAGATCCACTTGCTGAGGACGACCTTCTGCTGGTTGCCGCCGGAGAGCTTGCCCACCGGTTCGAACACCGTCGGCGCCTTGATGTTCATGGACGTGCGGAAGCCCTCGGCGACCTGCCGCTCCTCGTGCTCGTCGACCACACCGCGCCTCGCGACCTTGCCCAGGGCGCTCAGCGAGATGTTCCGGTTGATGGTGTCGATGAGGTTGAGGCCGTAGTGCTTGCGGTCCTCGGTGACGTACGCGATGCCGTGCTTGACCGCCTCGGGGACGGTCTTGGTGCGGATCTCCTTGCCGTCCTTGAGGACCGTGCCGCGCGCGTACCGGCCGTAGGTCCGGCCGAAGACGCTCATCGCGAGTTCGGTGCGGCCGGCGCCCATCAGGCCCGCGATGCCGACGATCTCCCCGCGCCGCACGTGGAGCGAGACGTCGTCGCACACCTTGCGCTGCTGGTCGATGGGGTGGTGCACGGTCCAGCCGCGGATCTCCAGGGCCGGGGCCGCGCCCTCCTCGGGCTCGTGCGGCGACCGGTCCGGGAAGCGGTTCTCCAGGTCCCGGCCGACCATGCCGCTGATGATCCGGTCCTCGGTGGTCTCCGGGGCCTTCACGTCGAGGGTCTCGATGGTCTGGCCGTCGCGCAGGATCGTCACCGAGTCGGCGACCTTGCGGATCTCGTTGAGCTTGTGGGAGATGATGATCGAGGTGATGCCCTGCTTCTTCAACTCCAGGATGAGATCAAGGAGTTTGCCGCTGTCCTCGTCGTTCAGGGCGGCGGTCGGCTCATCCAGGATGAGCAGCTTCACCCGCTTCGACAGGGCCTTCGCGATCTCCACGAGCTGCTGCTTGCCCACGCCGATGTCGGCGACGCGGGTGTCGGGGTGGTCACCGAGCCCCACCCGGCGCAGCAGTTCGGAGGCGTGCCGCAGGGTCTCGGTCCAGCTGATGATCCCCCGGGTGGCGTGCTCGTTGCCGAGGAAGATGTTCTCGGCGAGGGAGAGGTAGGGCACCAGGGCCAGTTCCTGGTGGATGATCACGATGCCGCGTTCCTCGCTGGCCCGGATGTCCTTGAACCGGCAGACCTCTCCCTCGAAGAGGATGTCGCCCTCGTACGTGCCGTGCGGGTGGACGCCGGAGAGGACCTTCATCAGGGTCGACTTGCCGGCGCCGTTCTCCCCGCAGATGGCGTGGACCTCGCCCTGGCGGACGGTCAGGGTGACGTTCGACAGCGCCTTGACGCCGGGAAAGGTCTTGACGATCGAGCGCATTTCCAGGACGGGTCCCGCCATGGTCGTGCCTTCCAATCAGTGGTGAGTCGTCGGTCGGTGGCGGGGGCCTACTTGAGGTCGGCTGCCGTGTGGTAGCCGGAGTCGATGACGACCTTCTGGTAGTTGGACTTGTCGACGCTCACGGGCTTCAGCAGGTACGCGGGCACGACCTTCACGCCGTTGTCGTAGGTCTTGGTGTCGTTGAGCTCCGGCTTCTTGTCGTTCAGCGCGGCGTCGACCATGTTCGTGGCCACCTTGGCGAGTTCGCGGGTGTCCTTGAAGACCGTCTGGGTCTGCTGGCCCGCTTCGATCGACTTCAGGGAGGCGACCTCGGCGTCCTGGCCGGTGACGACCGGCAGGGGCTTGCTCTTGGAGCCGTAGTCGTCGGACTTCAGCGCGGACAGGATGCCGATGGAGATGCCGTCGTAGGGGGAGAGGACGGCGTCGACGCGCTCGGTCTTGTAGGCCGAGGTCAGGATGTCGTCCATGCGCTTCTGGGCGGTGCCGCCGTCCCAGCGCAGGGTGGTGACCTGGTTGAGCTTGGTCTGGCCGGAGCGGACGACGAGCTGCTTCTTGTCGATGTACGGCTGCAGGACCTTCATCGCGCCGCCGAAGAAGTAGCGCGTGTTGTTGTCGTCGTTGGAGCCGGCGAACAGCTCGATGTTGAAGGGGCCCTTCTTGGAGCCGTCCTTCAGGCCCAGCTTCTCGGCGATGTAGGTGCCCTGGAGCTCGCCGACCTTCTCGTTGTCGAAGGAGGCGTAGTAGTCGACGTCCTTCGTGCCGAGGATCAGGCGGTCGTAGGAGATGACCGGGATATTGGCGTCCTTGGCCTGCTGGAGCACGTTGTTCATCGACTTGTTGTCGATGGCGGCGATGATCAGCGCCTTGACGCCCTGCGTGATCAGGTTCTCGACCTGAGAGACCTGCTGGTCCGGGTCGTCCTCGCCGTAGACCAGCTTGGGCTTGTAGCCCTTGGCCTCCAGGTTCTTCTTGACGTAGTCGCCGTCGAGGATCCAGCGCTCGGAGGACTTGGTCGGCATCGCGATGCCGATGGTCGCGCCCTTGGTGTCCCCTTCGCCCTGCTTGCTGCCGCCCTCGCCGCTCTGGCCGCAGGCGGACAGGGTCAGGGCGAGGGAAGCGGCTCCGGCTATGGCGGTGACTGCGGCTCTGCGGATACGCATGATCATCATCCTTGATCTGTGGCAGGGCTCGGTCTGAGGGCGCGAAGTCGCTCCGGGTGGTCGTGCCGGAAAGACCGAGAAGAGATGTGGTGGATTCTGGTTGGCTCTGTCTTGTTCTGTGAAGCCGAGTAGCCGGAACGTTATGACGAGGTTTCGAAACGTTGCAGTTCGCCCGGCAGGCGCGACCCCAGTGGCGCCATGTCGCCGTCCGCTCCGTGGCGGGCCAGGAGGTCCAGGGCGAGCCGTCCGCGCCGCACCCGCTCCTTGGCCGTGGCCAGGGTCAACTCCCGCAAGTGGTGCCCGTACGGGTAGATCCCGGGGGACTTGGAGAGGCCGAACTTCAGGTACAACGGGGCCCCGCGTCTGATGAGTTCGGCCACCTCGTACATGCGGACGTAGCCGCCGAGGTCGTCCGGTGCCTCGATGTACATGTCCATCGGCGCGCCCGACACCCGGCGGATCTCGGTGAGGTGATCGAGCGTCAGGTCGCTGGGCACGTTGACCGAGTCGGCGCCGAGGCGCTCGTACACCGCGTAGGCCGCCGGGTTGACCGGCCCGATGAGCGCGGAGACCTTGAGGGTCGTGTCGGCCGGGATGATCCCCGCGACCCGTGCCCGGTGCAGCGTCCACAGCACGCCCTCGTCGGCGACGAGCAGGCACTTGACGCCCAACTCGGTCGCCCGGACGGCGTCTTCGACACAGCCGGCCACGGCGTCGTGGCCGCGGGCGCGCAGACCGGCCCCCCGCGAGTCGGTGCGGGTGGACCCGCCGATGTCCCAGGTGCCGCGCGGGCCGGTGAACAGGCAGAGCTCGATGTCGCGTTCACCGGTCGACTCGACCATCTCGGTGATCTCGGCGTCGGACAGCATCCACACGCCGCTGCCCTGGCTGATCCGGTGGATCGGCACGTCCAGCCGCGAGGCCTCCTTCAGTACCACCGCGAGTGCCTCGGGGCCCTCGCAGGAGGGGATCTCGGTGCGCCAGCGGCCGCCGCCGGGGAAGGAGTGGGCGGAGGTGTCGGCGGGATCGGGATCGGGTGCGCTCAGGCCCAGTGCGGCGAGGGCCGGCTCACCGGGCCGGCGGGCTGCCGTGGCGGAAGCGTCGGTCACAGGAATGTCCTTCGGTTCGATATTTCGGACGAGGTTCGCGGCCCTGGGTAGGACAAGGCTGGGTGTACGCCGGTACGGGGGCCGTCAGGTCGCCCCCGTACCGGCGTACGGCTAGGGGCGGAGCAGGACCTTGCCCACCTTGGGATCGCCGGCCCCGACCAGCTCGATGGCCTGCGAGAACTCGGTGAGGGGCACCTCGTGCGTCACCAGCGGCAGCGGGTCGAGCAGACCGGCGGCGAACACCCGCACCGTGTGCGCCCAGGCGTCCGGCGGCGCACCGAAGACGGTGTGCACCTCCAGCTGCCGTACGACGAGGCCGGTCGGGTCGAGGCCGTCGGCGTCCGGTGCCGGGATGCCGGTCAGGACCAGCCGCCCGCCCCGCCTGAGCAGGCCGGCCGAGATCCGGGCGGCGTCCGCGGACCCGGCCGTCTCGATCACCACGTCGAAGTCGTCCGGGAGTTGCTGGTCCTTCGTCCGGAAGTCCGTCGCGCCGTACCGGCGTGACAGGGCCTCACGGTCCCGGCGGGTGCCGACGACCAGCAGCTCGGCCGGTGAGTTCGCCTTCAGGAACTGCACGGCGAACATGCCGAGCGTGCCGGTGCCGACCACGGCGACGCGCTCGCCGGGCTGCGCGTTGCCCTTCAGGGCGGCGGCCGCGATGCACGCGGCGGGCTCCAGGAGGGCCGCGGCCGTCAGGTCGCAGTCGTCCGGGAGGACGTGCAGGAGACGGGCCGGGAGGGTCAGCGTGGCCGCCATCGCGCCCGGCTGGGTGAACCCGGTCTCCTCGTAGCCGGCCGTGCACAGGGTCGTGTCGCCCGCGTGGCAGCGGTCGCAGACCTGACAGTTCCGAAAGCCCTCACCGACCACCTTGCGGCCCACGAGGGAGGTGGGGACACCGGCGCCCACGGCCTCGACCGTCCCGGACCACTCGTGGCCCGGGGTCAGCGGATAGCGCACGTAGCCCTCGGGCCGGTTGCCCTGGTAGACCTCGCGGTCGCTGCCGCAGATCCCGGTGGCGTGCACCCGCACCAGGGCCTCGCCGGCCTCGGGCCGCCGGGGCTCGTGCGGGACGAGACGGTGCTCGCCCGGGGCGTCGACGACGACCGCGGTGCTCACTGCGAGCCCTTCGGCTTGCGCTGTTCCCAGCCCTCCGCCCAGAGGTCGAACCGGGCCTGCTGCTGGGGGAATTCGGCGGCGGCGTCGACGTCCAGCTCCACACCGAGGCCGGGGGCGTCGCAGAGGTGGAAGCAGCCGTCCTCCGGGTTCACCTGCGGGGCGCCCTTGACCACCTTCTTGATCTCCGCGTCCGCGAAGTCGTTGAAGTGCTCAAGGATCTTGAAGTTCGGGGAGGTGAATCCGACCTGGAGGGACGCGGCGGTCAGCACCGAACCGCCCACGTTGTGCGGAGCCACCAGCATGTAGTGCGTCTCGGCGGTCGCCGCGAGCTTCCTGGTCTCCCAGATGCCGCCGATGTGGCCGACGTCGGGCTGGATGATGTCGACGGCCTGGCTCTCGAACAGCTCGCGGAACTCGATCCGGTCGTGGATGCGCTCACCGGTGGCGACCGGCATGTCGACCTTGGCCGCGACCTTCTCCAGCGCCTTCAGGTTCTCCGGCGGGACCGGCTCCTCCAGCCAGGCCGGCTTGAAGGGCGCGAGCTCCTTGGCGAGACGGACCGCGGTCGACGGCGAGAACCGGCCGTGCATCTCCAGCATCAGCTCGGCCTCGGGGCCGATGGCGTCGCGCACGGCCTCGATCAGGGAGACCGCGTACAGGGTCTGCTCGTGGTCCAGCTCGTAGTGGCCGGTGCCGAAGGGGTCGATCTTCAGCGCCCGGTAGCCGCGCTCCATCACGCCCTGGGCGGCCTTGTGGTAGGCCTCCGGGGTGCGCTCGGTGGTGTACCAGCCGTTGGCGTACGCCTTGACCTTGTCGGTGACCTTGCCGCCCAGCAGCTGCCAGACGGGGACCCCCAGGGCCTTGCCCTTGATGTCCCAGCAGGCCATCTCGATCACGGCGATACCGGACATGACGATCTCGCCCGCCCGGCCGTAGTCGCCGTACTTCATGCGCTTGACGAGGTCCTCGACGGCGAAGGGGTCCGAGCCGAGGATGTGGTTGGCCTCGGCCTCCCTCAGGTAACCGAGAAGGGCGTCGGTGTGTCCCAGCATCCGGGTCTCGCCGACTCCGGTGAGCCCCTCGTCGGTGTGCACCTGGACGTACGTCAGGTTGCGCCACGGCGTCCCGACCACGTGTGTGCTGATTCCGGTGATGCGCACGGCGGTTGTCCCTCGCTGCTTCGTCGGCTCGGTTCTTCTCAGTCTGTTCCGTCAGCGTCCCGCACGCGTTCCGGCACCTCGCCTGTTCGAGATTTCGGCATGCGTTCGAAATGCTGGCGTGACAGTAAGGATCGGGCGCCGGGGGTGTCAATGGGTCGCGCGCATAACGGTTTCGACAGTTTCGAAACCACTCGTCCGACGGGTCCCTACAGAACCTTCACAGCGGGATCTAGGAACGTGACCGGCGCGGAACTTAATCTTCCCGCGTCATGGACTACTGCGACCCGTGCCGACGGCACCTCAACGGCGCCCTCGCCTGCCCGGGGTGCGGCACCTCCGCCCCAACGCTGCGCCGACGCGACCCGGTCCACGCCGGGCACGCCCACGGACCCGCCGAGGCGTACGGCGAGGTCGGCTACGCCTATGACGGCGGCGAGGCGTACGGCGCAGGCGGCGCGGCGCGTGGCGACGACACCGAGGGCGACGCGTACGCCGATGACCGCGACGCGTACGCCGATGACCGCGACGCGTACGCCGATGACGGTGACGCGTCCAGCCGTGACGATGACGGTGACGCGTACGGCGACGATGATGACGGTGACGCGTCCAGCCGTGACGGTGACGGTGACGCGTACGGCGACGAAGAGGGCGAGGGCGAGCACGTGGGGCGTGCGGCCCGGCGGCGTGGGCGCGGGCGTGGCCTGTCCGCCGACGGCCCGGGCGGGTCGAGCCGCCGTGACCGCAAGGCCGCGGCCCACCGCCGCCGCCGGCGCCGGACCCTGTTCGTGGCCGCCGGGTTCGTGCTGGCGGCCGGGGGCCTGAGCCTCGCGGAACTCGGCATGGACGCCCCGAGTTCGACACCCAGGCCTGCCGCGGCCGGGGGCGAGTCGGCCGACGGGGACGCCGCGCCGGAGACCGGTGAACCGGGCCGCGGTGCGGACGGGAAGGGTGCGGACGCCGAGGGCCCGTCAGGCTCCGCTTCACCGACCGCGTCCGACTCGCCGTCCGCTTCCGGATCCCCCAAGGACGAGAAGTCGGAGTCCCCGGACGCCGACGCGCCGTCGAAGGACCCCGAGTCGGCGTCGGGAGCCGCCCCCACCGGCCAGGCACCCTCTCCCACGGCGGCCCCGCCGACCTCCGGCCCGGGCCCCGAACCGACCTCGGACCCCACCACCCGCGCCCCCGAACCGGAACCCTCCGCTTCCGAGCCGTGCAAGCGGTTCCTGTGGTGGTGCACCTAACGTTCACCCGGCCGGCCTTACGAGGTCACCGACACAGAGATCACCGGACGGGGACCCTGAAGCGGCCCCGGCTCAGTCCAGCATGCGCCGTAGTGTGTCCCGCAACGCCACCCGCTCCTCCTCCGAGAGCCCGGCCAGGGGTTCGCGGGCGAAGCGCAGGGACTCCCGCAGGCTCCGGGCCACCTCGCGCCCCTCGGCCGTCGCCGCCGCCACCTTCACCCGGCGGTCGGCCGGGGCGGGCCGGCGCTCGACCAGGCCCCGGGCCTCCAGCCGGTCCACGATCCCCGTGACGTTCGACGGCTCGCACTTCAGTTGCTGGGCCAGCCTCCGCATCGGCAGCGGTTCGAGACACAGCAGACTGAGCAGCCGTGCCTGCGCGCCGGTGAGGGAGTGCTCCGCCGCAGCCGACTCGTAGTCCTCGTGGAACCGGGCCACGACCTCCCCGATCAGCTCGACGACCTCGAGGGTCAGCGGATCCGGGTGTCCGGTCATGTCCTGGGGTGTCGACGTGGTGGAGGCCATGCCGTCGAGGGTACCCGGTTATTTGACAACCTGAAATTTTCAGGAGCATGGTTGTTTCAGGTACTGAAACATCGAGTCAGTGAGGTAAGGCGCACCATGACCGACACCCCCGCCCTCCCCGCCGTCAGCCGCGAGTGGCACCTGTCGAGCCGTCCCGTCGGCTGGCCCAAGCCCGAGGACTTCGCCTTCGTCGAGGTGGACGTACCGCAGCCGGGTGAGGGCCAGGTCCTCGTCCGGAACAAGTACCTCTCCGTGGACCCGTACATGCGTGGCCGCATGAGCGACGCGAAGTCCTACGTCGCCCCCTTCGAGCTGGGCAAGGTCATGCAGGGCGGCGCCGTCGGCGAGGTCGTGGCGTCGAACGCCGAGGGGCTGTCCGTCGGGGACCACGTCCTGCACTTCCTCGGATGGCGGGAGTACGCGGTCGTCGGCGCCAAGAACGCCGTGAAGGTGGACCCGGACGCCGCGCCGCTGTCGACGTACCTCGGTGTGCTGGGCATGACCGGCCTCACCGCCTACGCGGGTCTGCTGCGGACCGCCGCCTTCAAGGAGGGCGACACCGTCTTCGTGTCCGGCGCCGCCGGAGCCGTGGGCGGCCAGGTCGGCCAGATCGCCAAGCTGAAGGGCGCCGCCCGGGTCGTCGGCTCCGCCGGTTCGGACGAGAAGGTGAAGCTTCTCAAGGAGGAGTACGGCTTCGACGCCGCCTTCAACTACAAGGACGGGCCCGTCGCCCAGCAGCTGCGCGCCGCCGCCCCCGACGGCATCGACGTCTACTTCGACAACGTCGGCGGTGACCACCTGGAGGCGGCCATCGGTTCCCTCAACGAGGGCGGCCGGATCGCCGTCTGCGGCATGATCTCCGTCTACAACGACACCGAGCCCGCCCCGGGCCCGAGGAACCTCGCCCGCCTGATCGCGACCCGCGGCCGTATCGAGGGCTTCCTGGTCGGTGACCACTACGACCTGCAGCCGCAGTTCGTCCAGGAGGTCGCCCCCTGGGTCGCCTCCGGCGAGCTGAAGTACCGCGAGACCGTCGTCGAGGGCATCGAGAACAACCTGGAGGCGTTCCTCGGCGTGCTGCGCGGCGACAACACCGGGAAGATGATCGTCAAGCTCTGACGCCGTCAACCCCGGACGCCTTCCTTGTGGATTCCGGCATGCGGTAACTTGTTTCCGAATCCGTCCCGGCCCGGGCGCGAGCCGCGGCGGACGACCTAAGGAACACAACCGCATGCCGATCCAGCAGTCCGACGTCCTGTACACCGCCGTCGCCACCGCCGAGAACGGGCGCGACGGCCGGGTCGCCACCGACGACGGCAGGCTCGACGTCGTCGTCAACCCGCCGAAGGAGATGGGCGGAAGCGGCGCCGGCACCAACCCGGAGCAGCTGTTCGCCGCCGGGTACAGCGCCTGCTTCCAGGGGGCTCTCGGTGTCGTCGCCCGTCAGGAGGGGGCCGACCTCTCCGGTTCGACCGTCACCGCGAAGGTCGGCCTCGGCAAGAACGGGGACGGCTTCGGGATCATCGTCGAGATCTCGGCGGACATCCCGAAGGTGGACCGGGGGACCGCCCGGTCCCTGGTCGAGAAGGCCCACGAGGTCTGCCCGTACTCGAAGGCGACCCGCGGCAACATCACCGTGACGCTGGTCTGACCACGCTCGTTGCCTACGCGGAGGCCGCACCCTTGGACGTGGGGTGCGGCCTCCGCCCGTGCCCGGGCCGCCCGCCACCCCTAGAGAGCCAGCGCCGCCGTGTGGACCGAGCGGGCCAGCCGGTCGTTCTCCGGGGCCGCACCGCCCGGGAAGGCGAACCGGCGGCGCGTGTAGCCGTAGGCCAGGCCGCTCCACGGGTCCGCGAAGGCCTGGGAGCCGCCCGCGCCGCTGTGCCCGATCGTCCCCGCGCCGAGGAACGGGTGCCACGTGTCAGCCGTCGTCTGGAAGCCGAGCCCGAACGACTTGTGGGCCCGGGCCACCAGGTCGTAGCCGGCCGAGTGGAACTGCCCGAACTCCGCGACGGTGTCCGGCTTCAGCAGCGCCGGCTGTTCGCCCACTTCGCTGATCGCCGCCGCGTACATCCGCGCCAGCCCCCGCGCGGACGCCACCCCGCCCACCGATGCCGGGCCCTTCGCCCGGACCAGCGGCATGTTGGGGAGGGAGGCGAGGTCGGTCGGCTCCGCCGCGTTGCGGTTGAACGCGATCGAGGCCAGAGCGTGCGGTCCCGTGGGCGTGGCGTCGAGCACGGCCCGCTGCTCGTCGGTCGGCTCCATCGGCTGGGTGCTGCGGAAGCGTGGCTCCTCGGACGCGGACAGCCCCAGATGGAAGTCCAGCCCGTACGGGAGCCTGACGCGCTCCTGGTAGACCTCCTGGAGCGGCCGGCCGGTCGCCCGGCGTACGACCTCGCCGACCAGGGCGCCGGCGACCAGCGCGTGGTAGCCGAAGGCCGTACCGGGGCGCCAGAACGGCCGCTGGTCGGCGAGGCGCTCCGCGAGCTGACGGTCGTCGGCCAGCTCCGCGAGCGTGAAGCCGGTGTCGGTACCGACCACCCCCGCCCGGTGCGCCAGCAGGTCCCGCAGCGTCAGGACGCCCTTGCCCTCGGCCGCGAACTCCGGCCAGTAGTACGTCACCTTGCGGTCCAGTTCGAGCGTGCCGTCCTGGACGAGCAGAGCCACGACCAGGTAGGCGGCGCCCTTCGTGGACGAGAACACACCGTAGAGGGCGTCGGCCTCGGTCCCCGCCCACAGGTCGACGACCTTCCGGCCGCGGACGTAGGCGCACAGCTGCCCCTCGTAGTCGGCCCGCTCCCCGGCGACGAACGCGGCGAACTCCTCGCGCACCGCCTCGAAACCGTCCGCCACATCGCCGTGGATCTCCTGCGTCATCCGCTCTCCTTGACTGAAGCGCTCTGTGCCACTGTGATCATTTCCCCTGCCACCTGCGGGAATTCCTCTCCGGGAGGGTCCCGGAAGAGTGGTTCGACGCCGCATCGGCGAGCCTGCCGGTGCCGGGGAGGGCGGCGGTCGGCCACGGTCTCGCAGCAACGGTTCTCTCGGTGCGCACACCTCCCTCCTCCCGGGTCTTCCCGGGATCGGTACGGCGAGGTGGACCGGTTCGACTCAACGGCGCCCCCGTGCGGCCTGTGACAGCGGTGTGACCGGAGCGCGTCAAGGACGCGACACGGGCCCGGATAGGGTTTCCCCATGCGCGATCTAGGGACGGGTTTCCGGTACCTCCTGAAGGGCCAGCGATGGGTGGCCCGGCACGGCAGGAGCTACGGTTTCGGGCTGCTCCCGGGGCTGATCACCCTCGTCCTCTACGCGGCCGCGCTCGTCGCGCTGGCCCTGTGGGGCGAGGACCTCGTGGGCTGGGCGACGCCGTTCGCGGACGACTGGTCCCGCCCGTGGCTCGGACTCTTCCGCGGCTTCCTGACCGCCGTGCTGTTCGCCCTCGGCCTGCTCCTCTCCGTCGTGACCTTCACCGCGGTGACCCTGCTGATCGGGCAGCCCTTCTACGAGAACCTCTCGGAGCGGGTCGACCGGGACGTCTCCCCGGACGGGCACGCCCCCGAGTCGGGGCTGCCGCTCTGGCGCGAACTGTGGATCTCCGCCCGGGACAGCCTCCGGATCGTGGTGCGGGCCGCCCTGTGGGGTGTGCTGCTCTTCGCGTGCGGCTTCATCCCGGTGGCCGGGCAGACGGTCGTCCCCGTGATCGGGTTCTTCGTCACCGGGTTCTTCCTCACCGAGGAACTGACCGCCGTCGCCCTCCAGCGCCGCAGCGTCGAACTGCGCACCCGCCTCACGCTGCTGCGCTCCCGCAGGACCCTCGTCTGGGGCTTCGGCACACCGCTCGCCGTGGCGTTCCTGGTGCCGTTCGTCGCGGTGTTCCTGATGCCGGGCGCGGTGGCGGGCGCCACCCTCATGGCGCGCGACCTGCTGGGCGAGGACATCCGTGAGGGCGGCGAGGAGGACGACCAGGCCGTCACGACGCTTCCGCAGCCACCCTCAGAATGGCCCTCACCTGGGCGATGATGTCCAGCCGGTTGCGCACGAACTCCGGATCGGTGACCTCGGTGGTGTTCCCGGCGCCGAACTGCAGCACCGGCGTGTGCACATGCCCGCCCGGGAGCGTGTCGTGCAGCCCCAGCCGGTCGCGCAGCAGCGTCGCCCGGTAGGCGATCTCGTTGGAGAGGTAGTCCCCGCCGCCGCCCGCGCGTGCGGTGGAACCGGGCGTCGGCCCGTCGGGGCGGACGACGGGCTGGGAGCCGCCGGCCGGGATCTCGGTGACGGCGGTGTTGTCGTACACCGGGAAGCGGCCGGTGCCGGCGGCGACGATCGCCGCGTGCGGGAGCGTCGTCGTCGTCCACTGCGGCTGCGAGGCCGGGTCGGAGACGGGCACGGTCTCGGTGCGGCCGATGTTGTCGTTGTCCCCGAAGCCGCCCCGCCAGGCCCCGTTGGTCCGCTCGATGTCGAACCGCCCGACCCGTCCCTGGCTCACCGTCGTGAACAGGTCGGTCCGCGGCAGGTGCGGTCGCAGGGCCCGTTCCACCGTGCCGTCGGTGAAGTCCTGCCAGCGCACCGGGAACACCACCGTCTCGATCCGGGCCGGGCCGTCCGCCGTCTCGAGCACCGTGCCGTCGAGGGCCAGCGCGGCGGCGCCGGACGGGTTGGAGATACGGATGTCCCGGTCCAGGGTGAACGGGTCGAAGCCGGTGAGCAGGATCCGCTTCAGGCCCTTGCCGTGCGGATACCGGACGGAGTCCTGACCGCGCGAGCTGCGCTCCAACTCCGCGAGCAGTGCGGACCGCTGCCCGCCCGTCAGGCCGAACCGCGGCTCCCACGTGCGCACCTCACGCGTCATACCGAGCCGCGCCCAGTACAGAGGCCGGTCGTCGTCCCGGCTCAGGCCCGCCCGTCGCCCACCATCACCCTTCCAGGGAAGCGCTTCGCGATATGCGGCCGGGCCACGCCCCTGTGCCCGGTCGACGGCGAGCCGCCACAGCCCCGAGCCCTCGCGTGCCACCGCCCGGCGGGCCTCCCCGTAGGAACGGGCCGAGTCGAGAGCTCGCGCCAACCGCGGGGCGAGGACGTCGAATCCGGAGCGGCGCAGGATCTCCTGGGGCGCGGCCCGGTCGAGCCGCTGCTCCTCGACGGTGGGGGAGGGGGCCGCCGGGGCGGCACTCGCGGCCGTCGGGGTGGCGAAGCCGGTCAGCAGGGCGAGACCGAGCAGGCCGAGGCGAACGCGTATGCGTGTCAAGGGGGTTCAGGCCTTCCGTCGCGGTGGGGGGTCGGTGCCGGACGGCCGCAGTATCGCGTGACGGGTGGGGGCCACGCCATGGGTGGGGCTCAGCCATCGATGCAGCCCGGCTCCCCGCAAGCGCCGGTACGAGGGGCACTCCGAGCCCGGGCCCGGCGACCGCACGGCCCTGCGCGGCAGCCACACGGCCCTGCTCGGCCGTCCGCCCGCCACCACATCGCGTCGCATCGGTGGTCGCGGTCATGAGTACCTCGCCCGCCGCCGAGGCAGGACACCGACACCGACATCAACACCGACATCAACACCGACCTCCCACGCCGCGCCCTCGGGATCTGGGACGGGGCGACCGGATCGTGGGCGTTTGTGAAGGGTTCGTACGAGAACCGGGCCGGACGCTCGATCACGGACCGCAGGGTCACGGCGACGATTAACGTCTGGTACGGGACACGTTCCCCACCAGGCAGCCCCGGTCCGGGACCTGACCTCCGGGCCGGGGCTCGTGGTCTGCCAACGATGGCTCAGCGGGTGGCGAACCCGTACACCGTCTCCGAGCGGAACACCTCGCCCGGCCGCAGCACGGTCGTCGGGAAGTCCGGCCGGTTCGGCGAGTCGGGGAAGTGCTGGGTCTCCAGCGCGACGCCGTCCCCGGGTGCGAAGGGCTCGCCCAGGTGGTCGGCGGTGTACAGCTGGAGACCGGGCTCGGTGGTCGACACCGTCAGCACCCGCCCGGACGCCGGGTCGTGCAGCTCGGCGACCTCGACCGCGGTGTCCGTCACCCCCTTGTCGAGCACGAAGTTGTGGTCGTACCCGGAGCGGGTCTTGCGTGCCTCCCGGAAGTCGAAGCGCGTACCGGCCACTTCTTCGGGACCGCCGGCGGGAATCAGCTCCGCGTCCACCGGCGTGTACCGGGAGGCGGCCAGCCGCAGCTCGTGGCCGCCCGCGTCACCGGAACCGGCCAGGTTGAAGTAGCTGTGGTTCGTCAGGTTCACCACGGTCGGCGCGTCCGTCACCGCCTCGTACCCGATCCGCAGCGCCCCGCTCTCGTCGAGCGTGTACGTCGCCGAGACCTCCAGGCGCCCCGGGAACCCCTCCTCGCCGTGCGGACTGATCCGGGTCAGCCGCACCCCGTTCTCCACGGGCTCCGCCTCCCACACCCGCTGGTCGAAACCGCGCCTCCCGCCGTGCAGCGAGTTCGGCCCGTTGTTCGGTTCCAGCGCGTACGTCCGGCCGTCCAGGGTGAACCGGGCGCCGGCGATCCGGTTGGCGTACCTCCCGACCAGGGCGCCCAGGTACGGCTCCGGGTGGGCCAGGTACCCGTCGAGGTCCGGGAACCCCAGCACCACGTCACCGGCCCGGCCCTCCCGGTCCGGCACCTGAACGCACTGCACGATCCCGCCGTACGTCAGCACCCGCACCCGTACGCCCGCCCTCGCCAGGGTCCAGCGGTGCACCGGGGTCCCGTCGGAAAGTGTTCCGAAGAGTTCGTTCATGTGCGGAACTCTAGGTCAGGGGCCTTTCGCGGTGACGGTGCGGTACGCGATCTCCGCCAGGCGGGCCTGTCCGTTCACACTGGGGTGGAAGTAGTCCCAGCGGCTCAACTGGGCCGTGCCGAAGCGGTAGTCGTGCACCGCGCCCCCGTCGTAACGGCAGCGCTCGTCCGTGGCGCAGACCTCCTCGAGGACCTTGTTGTAGTCCTCCACCCGCTTCTGCACCGTGTCCCGCCGCAGGGTCGCCGCCGAGTCCAGGGCGTCCGCGTCGCCCAGCATCGACGGGCAGATGCCCAGCTTCCACACCTGCTTGCCCAAGGGGCTGGTACGGCCCTGTGACCACAGCCGCTTCAGATTCGGCACGCTCGCCACGAACACCTGCGCCTTCGGCAGCGCCTTGCGCAGGGACTTCAGCGAGTCCTCGAAGTCGGCGCGGAAGGCCGAGACCGGCGTCATCGCCGAGGGCGTGGACCGGCAGGCGTCGTTGGCCCCCACCATCACCGTCACCAACTGGGGCCCGCGCCGCACCGCCCGGGCCACCTGCCCGGGCAGATCGGCCATCCGCGCCCCGGTCACGGCGTAGTTCCAGCTCCGCTCGGCGGCCCCGGCCCTGCCCAGCAGCCGCACCGCCAGCGAGTCGACCTCGGGGCTGGCACCGGTCGCCCAGGACGCCTCCGGGCAGTCCGACAGCACGTCACAGGCGTCGAACCCGCGGGTGATGGAGTCCCCGACGGCCGCGACGGACGCCGGGCTGCGGTCCCACAGGGGAGTGGGCTTCGGTGACGGCTTCGCACGCTCCGACGGCGCGGCCTCATCACCCCCCACGGCATCACAGCCGGCGACGCCCAGCACGGCCGCCGCGACCACGGCCACCACGCCCCGTGTACGCCGGCCCCGCATCCGCATCCCTGGTCCATCCCCTCGCCACGCCGTGCCTGTCTCCCCCACCCATGACAACGCACGAGGGTTCCCGGCCGATCAGGTGCAACGGCTCACACCCGTACAAGCGTCCCCCTGGGTGAATGGCGGGCGTTTCCCGGCACCTGGACCGACCGTACGTCACACTCCTTGCGCCACCGCACGGTAGCCTCGCCATCAACGTGACCCGCCCGGTCACAGCCGTTCCGCCCGTTTGCACCATGTCCCGCTCTGCCCGGAGGTTCCGGTGACGACACGTGGAGTTCTGTACGTGCACTCCGCGCCGCGCGCGCTGTGCCCGCACGTCGAGTGGGCCGTCGCCGGGGTGCTCGGCACACGCGTCAGCCTGGACTGGATCCGCCAGCCGGCCGCCCCGGGCACCTGGCGCTCGGAGTTCTCCTGGCAGGGCCAGGCGGGCACGGCGTCCAAACTCGCCTCCGCGCTCCGGGGCTGGCACCTGCTGCGCTTCGAGGTCACCGCGGAACCCTGCCCCACCGCCGAGGGCGAGCGCTACAGCTGCACCCCCGACCTCGGCATCTACCACGCCGTCACCGGCATCCACGGCGACATCCTCATCCCCGAGGACCGGCTCAGAGCGGCCCTCCAGCGCAGCCGCCAGGGGGAGACGGACCTGGAAGCCGACCTCGACAAGCTGCTCGGCAAGCCCTGGGACGACGAACTGGAACCCTTCCGCTACGCGGGCGAAGGCGCCCCGGTCCGCTGGCTCCACCAGGTGGTATGAGTCTTTTAGGGGCGCGGGGAACTGCGCGACCAGCCCCCACCCGCCCGCACCCGGCAGGCAACGCGACACAAAACGGCGAATGGCCCGAACCCCCACCCAGGGAGTTCGGGCCATTCAACGCTCAGCGATCAAACCGTCCGGAACGCCAGCACCACGTTGTGCCCACCGAACCCGAACGAGTCGTTCAGCGCGGCGATGCGGCCTTCCACGGGCAGCTTCCGAGCCTCACCCCGCACGACATCCGCGTTCGCCTCGGCCTCGGGGTCGAGGTTCTCCACGTTGATCGTCGGCGGCGCCACCCGGTGGTACAGCGCGAGCACGGTCGCCACCGTCTCGACACCGCCCGCACCGCCCAGCAGATGCCCGGTCATCGACTTCGTCGCGGACACCGCGAAGTGATCGGCGTCGTCCCCGAACACCTTCCGCAGCGCCTTCAGCTCGGCGATGTCACCCGCCGGCGTCGACGTCGCGTGCGCGTTGACGTGCACGATCTCGGCCGGGTTCAGGTCGGTGCGGTCCAGCAGGTTCTGCAGGGCGTGCGAGATGCCCCGCCCTTCCGGCTCCGGCTGCACGATGTCGTGCGCGTCGGCGGAGATGCCCTGGCCGACCGCCTCGGCGTACACCCGGGCCCCGCGCTTCGCGGCGTGCTCGGCGGACTCCAGGACCACGACACCGGCGCCCTCACCGAGGACGAAACCGTCGCGGGCGACGTCGTAGGGGCGCGAGGCACCCTGCGGGTCGTCGTTGTTCTTGGACATCGCCATCATGTTGCCGAACGCGGCGATGGGCAGCGGGTGGATCGCCGCCTCCGTGCCACCCGCGACGACGACGTCGGCGCGGCCGGTGCGGATCATCTCGATGGCGTAGCCGATGGCCTCGGCGCCGGAGGCGCAGGCGGAGACCGGCGTGTGCACGCCCGCCCGGGCGCCCACGGCCAGACCCACGTTGGCCGAGGGGCTGTTGGGCATCAGCATGGGCACGGTGTGCGGGGAGACGCGGCGGACGCCCTTCTCCTTCAGCACGTCGTACTGGTCGAGCAGGGTGGTCACGCCGCCGATGCCGGAGGCGATGACCGCGCCGAGCCGGTCGGGGTCGATGTTCTGGTCCTCGCCGGCCTTCGCCTCGAAACCGGCGTCGGCCCAGGCCTCCTTGGCCGCGATCAGCGCGAACTGCGCCGAGCGGTCCAGTCGGCGGGCCTGCGGCCGCGGGATGACCTCGGTCGGCTCCACGGCGACCGGGGCCGCGATCTTGACGGCCTGGTCGGCCGCCCAGTCCTGCTCCAGGGGCTTGACGCCGGACTTGCCGGCGATCAGGCCCTCCCAGGTAGAGGCTGCGTCGCCACCCAGCGGTGTGGTTGCGCCGATACCGGTGACGACCACGGTGCGATTGGTCGGGCTCACGGGAATTCTCTCTCCAACGGTCACGAGGATTAAGCGGCGCCACCGCCGGGTGGCGGGGCAGTCAGCCCACAGGGCCGGATCGGCTGATCAGCCCTGGTGCTTGAGGATGTAGTCGGTCGCGTCGCCGACGGTCTTGAGGTTCTTGACGTCCTCGTCGGGGATCTTGACGTCGAAGCGCTCCTCGGCGGCGACGACGACCTCGACCATGGACAGCGAGTCGACGTCCAGGTCGTCGGTGAAGGACTTGTCCAGCTGGACGTCCTCAACCGGGATGCCGGCGATCTCGTTCACGATCTCGGCGAGACCGGCGACGATCTCTTCCTGAGTGGCGGCCATGTTGGCGCTCCTTCGTAGATATCCAGAGGGTGTGGCAGGTGTTTCCTCGCGCCCCGGATCGCATGATCCGGCACGGAGTGCCTAGGGGAGGGTAACGACAGTCGCGGCGTACACGAGACCCGCCCCGAAGCCGATGACGAGCGCGGTGTCGCCGCTCTTCGCCTCGCCGGTCGCCAGGAGCCGCTCCATGGCGAGCGGGATCGAGGCGGCCGAGGTGTTGCCGGTGGTGCGTACGTCACGGGCGACCGTGACGGACTCCGGCAGCTTGAGTGTCTTCACCATCGAGTCGATGATCCGCTCGTTGGCCTGGTGCGGAATGAAGACGTCCAGGTCGTCCGCGGAGATGCCGGCGGCGTCCAGCGCCTCCTTGGCGACCTTCGCCATCTCGAAGACGGCCCAGCGGAACACCGCCTGGCCCTCCTGCGTGATGGCGGGGAACTTGGCGACCTCGCCGGAACGGTAGTCCGTCCACGGCACGGTCTGCTTGATGGTCTCGGACTTGTCGCCCTCGGAGCCCCAGACGGTGGGGCCGATCGCGGGCTCCTGGGCCGGGCCGACCACGACCGCGCCGGCGCCGTCACCGAAGAGGAAGGCCGTCGCGCGGTCCTCCAGGTCGGTCAGGTCGCTCAGCCGCTCCACGCCGATCACCAGCACGTACTCGGCCGAGCCCTCGACGATCATGCCCTTGGCGAGGGTGAGGCCGTAGCCGAAGCCCGCGCAGCCCGCCGAGATGTCGAACGCGGCGGCCTTGTTCGTGCCGAGCTTGTCGGCGATCTCGGTGGCGACGGCCGGGGTCTGCTTGAAGTGCGAGACGGTCGAGACGATCACGCCGCCGATCTGCTCGGCGGAGATCCCGGCGTCGGCGATCGCCTTGCCGGACGCCTCGATCGACATCGCGGCGACGGTCTCCTCGTCGTTCGCCCAGTGCCGCGTCTGGATGCCGGAGCGCGAGCGGATCCACTCGTCGGACGAGTCGATCGTCTCGAGGATCACCTCGTTCGGCACGACCCGGGTCGGGCGGTAGCCGCCGACGCCGAGGATGCGCGCGTACGGGGCGCCCTTGCTGGGCTTGATCTTCGCCATGCGGTCGGCTCCTTGGGGGCGGCGGTCAGGCGTGCTCGGCGATGAGCTCGCGAGCCGCGTCGAGGTCGGCGGGGGACTTCAGGGCCAGCGTCTGCACGCCGGGCAGGGCCCGCTTGGCCAGGCCGGTGAGGGTGCCACCGGGGCACAGCTCCAGCAGGGCCGTGACACCGAGCTCCTTGAAGGTCTCCATGCACAGGTCCCAGCGGACCGGGTTGGCGACCTGGCCGACCAGGCGCTCCAGCACCTCGGCGCCGCCCGCGACGGTCCGCCCGTCCTTGTTGGAGACGTAGGCGACCTTCGGGTCGCCGGGGGCCAGGGCCTCGGCGGCCTTCGCCAGCGTGTCGACCGCCGGTGCCATGTGGTGCGTGTGGAACGCGCCGGCGACCTTCAGCGCGACGACCTTGCGCACGCCCTCGGGCTTGTCCGCCTCCAGCGCGGCGAGCTGCTCCTTGGTGCCGGCCGCGACGATCTGGCCCGCGCCGTTGATGTTCGCCGGGGTCAGACCCAGCTTCTCCAGGTGCGGGACCGTGACGGCGGGGTCGCCGCCCAGCAGCGCCGCCATGCCGGTCTCCGTGACGGCGGCGGCCTCGGCCATGCCGAGCCCGCGGGTGCGGACCAGGCGGAGCGCCTCCTCGTGCGGGAGCACCCCGGCGAGCGACGCGGCGGTGATCTCACCGACGCTGTGACCGGCGATCGCGCCGGCCTTCTGCGCCAGCTCGGCCGGGTCGTCGAACAGCAGGTTCGCGGACGCGAGTCCGGCCGCGACCAGCAGCGGCTGCGCCACCGCGGTGTCGCGGATCTCCTCCGCGTCGGCCTCGGTGCCGTAACGGATCAGGTCGATCCCCGCGGCGTCGGACCAGGCCTCGAGGGCACCGCGAACACCGGGGAGGTCGAGCCATTCGGTCAGGAAGCCGGGCGTCTGAGCGCCCTGGCCGGGAGCGACGAGTACGAGCACTCTCACACTCTCTCTTGGGGACGGGCACAACCGCCCGTGGGGACAGGGACGAAGAACACGGAGGGGTTTTGTCGAGCCTCGACAAAACCTTAGGACTGAGGATCTCCATCGACCAGACGCCCCAGGATCAGCGCGATCCGCAGGGTGAAGGCAGAGCGTACATCGGAGGGTGACCATCCGGTGACGTCAGTCACACGTCGAAGCCGGTAGCGGACGGTGTTGGGATGGACGAACAGCATCCTCGCCGCCCCCTCCAGGCTGCTCGCCTGCTCGAGGTAGACGCTGAGGGTCTCCAGGAGGGCGGCACCGGCCTCCTCCAGCGGTCTGTAGATCTCCTCCACCAACTGCTCGCGGGCCGAGGGGTCACCGGCCATCGCCCGCTCCGGGAGCAGATCGTCGGCCAGGACCGGGCGCGGGGCGTCCTGCCAGGCGGAACACGCCTTCAGCCCGGCGGCCGCGGCCTGCGCGGACCGGGTCGCGGCCAGCAGGTCCGCCACCACCGGGCCGGCGACGACCGGCCCGGCCGCGAACGGGCCGATGAGCGACTTGGCGACGGCCAGCGGGTTGTCGCTGCCGCCCGCGATGACCACCAGGCGGTCGCCGAGCACGCCGGTGAGCACCTGGAGCTTGGCGTGCCGGGCGGCCCGCCGGATCGCCTCCACGGTCAGTTCGGAGTCGCCGTCGGGTGCCGTGCCGAGCACCACGCACACGTGCTCCGGGGAGTTCCAGCCCAGGGCCGCGGCCCGGGACACGGCCCCCTCGTCGGCCTCGCCGCTGAGCACGGCGTTCACCACCAGGGACTCCAGCCGGGCGTCCCAGGCACCGCGTGCCTCGGCGGCCTGCGCGTACACCTGGGCCGTCGCGAAGGCGATCTCCCGGGCGTAGACGAGCAGCGCCTCGCGCAGCACGCGCTCGTCGCCGGGGGCCGCGACCTCGTCGATCGCGCTCTCCATGACCTCGATGGTGGTGCGCACCATCTCCACGGTCTGGCGCAGGGTGATCGCCCTGGTCAGTTCGCGCGGCGCGGTGCCGAACACATCGGTGGAGATGGCCTGCGGGGCGTCCGGATGCCGGAACCACTCGGTGAACGCGGCGATACCCGCCTGGGCGACCAGACCGATCCAGGAACGGTTCTCCGGGGGCATGGCCCGGTACCAGGGCAGCGTGTCGTCCATCCGCGCGATGGCCTGCGCGGCGAGCGAACCGGACGACTTCTCCAGCCGCTTCAGCGTCGCGGCATGCGGATGGACGTCATGGGCTGCGGCTTCGTTCTTGCTGGTTTCGGGTTCGGGCACGGGGACAAGACTGCCTTATCCGGACGGGAAGGTGGGCCGCCGGGTCTACGGTGGAGCGCGTGATGGACGTCAGGCGCGCGGACGAGCGCTACCCCGGAGGGGACGCGGCCGCCGGGATCGAGTCGTGGCACGCCTTCTCCTTCGGGCCGCACTACGATCCCGACAACCTCCGCTTCGGTGCGGTGCTCGCGTGCAACGAGGAGCGGCTGGCGCCCGGGGCCGGCTTCGACGAGCATCCGCACAGCCACACCGAGATCGTGACCTGGGTGGTCGAGGGCGAGCTGACCCACCGGGACTCCGCCGGGCACGAGTCGGTCGTGCGCCACGGCGACGTGCAGCGGCTCAGCTCGGCGGGCGGGGTACGGCACGTGGAGCGCAACGACGGCCCCGGGCCCCTGACCTTCGTCCAGATGTGGCTGGCCCCGCGAGAGCCCGGCGGCGACCCGTCCTACGAGGTCGTCCGCGGCATCGCCGACTCGACGCCGTACGCCGTCCCGGAGGCGGGCGCGATGCTGCACGTGCGGCGCCTCGGGGCGGGGGAGCGGACGGCGGTGCCCGACGGGGCGTACGCGTACGTCCACGTCGTGCGCGGTGCCGTACGCCTGGACGGCGAGGAACTGGCCGCGGGCGACGCGGCCCGGATCACGGACGCCAAGGGCCTGGAGGCCGAGGGCGTGACCGACGCGGAGCTGCTGATCTGGGAGATGACCTAGGGGGCTCGGACCCCCTGGAGGTCCGCCAGCACCGCGTCGGTGAACGGCGGCCACGCCTCGATCGCCCACGGCCCGAACGCCCGGTCCGTCAGCGCCACACAGGCCGCGCCGGCGTCGGGGTCGATCCAGAGGAACGTCCCGGACTGCCCGAAGTGCCCGAACGTGCGCGGTGAGGACGACGAGCCCGTCCAGTGCGGCGACTTGGAGTCGCGGATCTCGAAGCCCAGCCCCCAGTCGTTCGGGTTCTGGTGGCCGTACCCCGGCAGGACGCCCTTGGTGCCCGGGTACTGCACGCTCATCGCCTCGGCGACCGTACGGGGGTCCAGCAGCCGCGGCGCCTGCACCTCGGCCGCGAACCGCAGCAGGTCCTCCACCGTCGACACCGCGTCCTTGGCCGGGGAGCCCTCCAGGGTCGTCGAGGTCATGCCCAGCGGCTCCAGCACGGCCTGCCGCAGATACTCGGCGAAGGGGATGTCGGTGACCTTCGCCACATGGTCGCCCAGCTGCTCGAAGCCGGCGTTGGAGTACAGCCGCCGCTCCCCGGGCGGGGCCGTGACCTTGTGCTCGTCGAAGGCCAGGCCCGAGGTGTGCGCGAGCAGGTGCCGGACCGTCGATCCGGGGGGACCCGCCGGCTCGTCGAACTCGACCGCCCCCTCCTCGTACGCGACGAGCACCGCGTAGGCGGCCAGCGGCTTGGTCACCGACGCGAGCGGGAACCGCTGTCCGGCCGGCCCGTGGAGGCCGAGGACGGTGCCGTCGGCTCGTACGGCACCCGCGGCGGCGGTGGGAACCGGCCAGTTCTCGATCAAGGCGAGGCTCTTCAGCGACATGCGTGCGAGCCTATGCGCTCAGAGCGTGAGCTCCAGCAAAGGGTCGGGCTTGGGACGGAAGCCGAGGGAGACGTACAGCGGCTCGGCCTGCGGTGACGCGGTCAGCTGCACCCGCCGGGCACCGCGCTCACGGAACCACTCCAGCAGCGTGGTCATGCACGCGCGCGCGTACCCGCGGCGCCGGGCGTCCGGGTCGGTGGCGACGCTGAACACGAAGCCCACCATGCCCTGCGGGTCGGCCGCCTTGCCGATGCGGTAGTCGATCGTCCCGGCCACCAGGCAGGCCAGCGCCCCCGGCCGCTCGGGGTGCTCCACGACGAACGCCACGAAGTCCCCGTCGGGCTCGCCCAGTTTGGCCCTCAGCGTGGGAAGGGACTCCGCGTGCCAGGCGATCGAGGGATCGGAGGCGAACAGCGAGTCGATCATGATCTGGCGCAGCCGCAGGACTTCTTCGGCGTCCTCGGGCAGGGCGCGACGAACAGCACTCATGAGTCCGTACGCTAACCAGCCGGTTCAGGAGACGTCCTGCCGATTTCTTACCGTCGGCGCTTGCTTGGAGCGCACTCCAAGGTTCTAGCGTGGGGGCCATGACGGTGATGGAGACCACGGCGACCGGGACCGACACCTGTGCCGGCCCGCCGCAGCAGAACCGGCGTCCGGACGGCCAGGACCGCTACACGATCAGCGAGGTCGTCGCCCTGACGGGCCTGACGGCTCATACCCTGCGCTGGTACGAGCGCATCGGCCTGATGCCGCACATCGACCGCTCCCACACCGGTCAGCGCCGCTACACCAACCGCGACCTCGACTGGCTCGACCTGGTCGGCAAGCTCCGCCTCACGGGCATGCCGGTCGCGGACATGGTCAGGTACGCGGAACTGGTGCGCGAGGGCGACCACACCTATGCCGAGCGCTTCGAGCTGCTGAAGACGACCCGCGAGGACGTCCTGGCCCGGATCGACGAACTCCGCGGCACGCTCGCCGTGCTCGACCGGAAGATCAGTTTCTACGCGGACGCCGGGCGTGCCCTGGCGTCGGAGAGGTCCCGATGACGGACGACAGGATCACGACGGCGAAGCTCGGCGACCACGGTCCCGAGGTGAGCGTCCAGGGCCTGGGCTGCATGGGCATGAGTTTCGGCTACGGCCCGGCGGACGCGGACGCGTCCCGGGCCACGCTGGAGCGGGCGCTCGAACTGGGCGTCACCCTCTACGACACGGCCGACGCGTACGGAGCCGGTGAGAACGAGCGGTTCCTGTCGCCGTTCTTCAGGGCCCACCGCGACGAGGTCGTCATCGCCACCAAGTTCGCCCTGTCGATCCCCCCGGACGACCCCACGCGCCGGATCGTCCGCAACGACCCGCCCTACATCCGCGAGGCCGTCGAGGCGAGCCTGAAGCGCCTGGACGTCGACGCCATCGACCTCTACTACATGCACCGGCGCGATGTGAACGTGCCGATCGAGGAGAGCGTCGGCACCATGGCCGACCTGGTCCGCGAGGGCAAGGTCAAGCACCTCGGCCTGAGCGAGGCCACGGCCGGGGAACTGCGCGCCGCCCACGCCGTCCACCCCATCGCCGCCGTGCAGTCGGAGTGGTCGCTGTTCAGCCGGGACATCGAGGAGCACGTCGTCCCCGCGGCCCGTGAGCTGGGCGTGGCCCTCGTCGCGTACTCGCCGCTCGGCCGGGGCTTCCTCACCGGCTCCTTCCGGAACGCCGACCAGGACCTGAGCGAGGGTGACTTCCGCCGCCAGCAGCCCCGCTTCACGGGCGACAACGCCACGGCGAACGCGACCCTGCTGGAGCTGATCCGCGCGGTGGCGAAGGCGCACGACGCGACCCTCGGTCAGATCGCCCTGGCCTGGGCGCAGCAGCAGGCGACGGTCCACGGCCTCCCGGTCATCCCGATCCCCGGCACCCGCAAGCCCTCCAGGGTCGAGGAGAACACGGCGGCGACCAGGATCGTCCTGACCGACGAGGAGTTGGACCTCCTGGACGGCATCGCGGCCCAGGTGGCGGGCACGCGGTATGCGGACATGGCGTTCACGTCGGCGGGCCGTGAGTAGAGCCTCCCCGGGGTGCGGGGAACTGCGCGGGCACCCGCGCACGCACCCGCGCCCGCCCACGGCGAGACCCGGCGGACGCTAGAGCTCCGCCAGCAACTCGGCCTTTTTGACCGAAAACTCCTCATCCGTCACCAAGCCGGCCTGATGCAACTCGCCCAGGTGGCGAATCCGCTCGGCGATGTCCGCGGGATCACGCCGCGGCCCGCCGGCCGGCACGGCCGGCACCGGACTGGACGTCCGCACCGCGGCCAGCACCGCCGCCGCGAACGGCAACGACTCGTGCACGGGGCCGTACCCCAGTCCGAACACCACCGCGGCGGGATCCAGATCGGCCTGGCTCGGCGCCGCCACCGGTGCATCTCGGCGCAAAAGCCGCAAATGCCCCTCGAAGACCTCCGGCGACCGCCACTCCACCCCGTTCAGCTCTCCGACGGAGAAGGTCTGGTCGCCCGCCTTCCACTTCGCCGACGACGCCCCCGTCCAGAACCACCGGAAGTTCACGGTGCGTCCGTCGAACGTCGCCTTGCCGTCGTACGCCTTGAACGACAGCGGCCCCTCGGGCGGCTTCACGAGGAAACGGTCCGCGGGCCCGGACTCCGTCAGCAGGCCCCGCAGTTCGTCGGCGTAGTACTCCGCGAGGACCTCGCGCTCGGCGGGCAGCACCAGCCGGTAGGGGTCGACGTTCTCCTTCAGCTGCCCGGCGGCCGCCTCCATCAACGGATCCGCCCCGGGGCGTGGCTCGACCCGCAGCACGACCGCGCCGCGCTTCCCCCGGGTCAAGGTGACTCCCGCTATCGCCTCCAGGGGCACACGACGCTCCCCGAGGGCCTGGAAGAGCTTGGGTGTTCGAATCCCCCGTTCGTAACGGATGAGCACGGAGTCGGACTCGAACTCCCAGACGGCATGCAATCCGGCCAGTACGTCACCCATGCGGCTCATCGTATGCGGCACGCGCTCCTCCGTCCCCCTCCCGAGCAGACCGCAATTTCTTCGGGCTCTACGCGCGTCAGGCCGCTGCCGTGCCGGACAAACCGGTACGGCAGACGCCGTCTTCGTGCGCGCAGTGCACCGAGCGGTATGCGCCGACGCCGATCTCTGCGAAATTGAACAGACTTGCCGTTCCGGGCTCGAAGTAGCCCGCGTGACCCTTCGCGCCCGCTGCCGACAGCACCCGTGCGCCGAACCCGGAGGACACCGGGTCCGCGCCGTGGCCCAGTCCGCCGAGCTCCAGGTAGGGCACGTCCTGGATCCAGTCGTCGGAGTCCCGCATGGCCCACACCCGGGCGCCGGTCCGCAGCTGCGCCGCCTTCTCGACCCGCATGCCGGGGCTGCCCGCGACCGCGATGTCGGCCACCCGGTCCGGCAGTGTGTGCGCCGCGACCCCGCACACCACGGATCCGTAGCTGTGGCAGAACAGCGAGACCGGCGAGCGGCCCGGCAGCGCACGCACCAGCGCGTCCAGCCGCACGGCACCGTCCTCGGCGCGCATCGCCGTGGCCGAGTCGATGCCGAGTCCGCTGGGCGCCGTGTAGTCGGCCCAGGCGATGACGGCCGTGCGGGTCGACGGGCTCACCTGCCGCTCGGCCGCGTACAGGGACTTGGCCATGCCGACGGGCGCGGAGTACTTGCGCTGGGTGCGCTGGAAGGTGAGCAGGTCGGTGTCGACGCCGGGGACGACGACCGAGACCCGCTCCGCCCTGCGCAGGTTGCCGAAGACCTCCGCGACCCGGCCCGAGCCCTCGGGGTCGAAGGCCAGGATCTTCCGGCCCGGCTCCATGAGGTCCTCGAAGCGGTGCATCCTGCGGCCCGCCTCGTGCTGTCCGGCCGCGGTGAGGCGCTCGTCGTGCATGCGCTCCCGCTCGACCTGGCGCGCCTCGGCGAGGGCGAGACGGTTGGCGCGGTAGCGCAGCTCGACCGGCGCGCCGTTCATGTTGCCCACCGCGAGCGAGTACGTGCGGACCAGGGCCGAACGGTCCTGCTCGGTCAGCGAGGAGAAGAAGCGGGCCAGCTTCGCCGGCTCGGACTGCGGGTCCGGCAGCCGGTGCCCGCCGACCCGGCCGTGCTCCCAGGCGGAGAGCGAGGCCTGGAGCGGCGTGTCGCCCCGCTGGTTGCGCAGGGCCGTCCAGCCGGTGGTCGCCAGCATCACGAACACGACGGCCAGCGCGAGCAGTGCGCGCCAGACGTTCAGTTGCGGGGAGGTGTCGAAGGAAGTCACTGAAAGGACACACTAGGAGAACGAGAGGGTCTCGCGTTAACCAAGTGACCGGGATCACGTTTCGGTGGATCTGTTAAGGGGACTGCCCCGCACGCCAGTTCCCGGCCAGTGCGGGACCCACCTGATCCAGGTATGTGGTGGTGAGTCGGCGCATTCCGTCGAGGGTGACGTCGTCCCCCGCGGACCACAAGCGTTCGGTGACGCGAATCACCCCGCCGAACAGGGCGACGACGATCCTCGGCCGGGGGTCCAGGTCCACGTCGAGCCCCTCGCGCTCGGCGATGATGCACGCGAGCTGCTCCTCCAGCTCCGCCGAACGCCGCAGATGGGCGGCGAGCAGTGCGGGCGTCGACTCGATCACCCGGTACACGCGCATGTGGAGCTCGATCGGCACGAGCTCTTCCACGGCCTCGTTGATCGTGTCCCAGCTCTCCAGCACGGCCCGGCGCAGCGCCTCCAGCGGCGCCTCGTCCGGCGGGCGGGTGCGCAGGGCCTCGACGACGAGCGTCTCCGCGAGGCGCGGCACGAAGAACGCCGTCTCCTCCTTGCCGGCGAAGTAGCGGAAGAAGGTGCGCTGCGAGACGTCCACGGCGGCGGCGATGTCGTCGACGGTCGTCTCCTCGTACCCGCGCGTGGCGAAGAGCTCCAGCGCGGCCCGCAGCAGTGCGTCCCGGGTGCGCCGCTTCTTGCGTTCGCGCAGGTTCACAACGTGCCTCTCGTCCTCGGTGTTTGCCCAGCTCAGGCTATACGGAGATGTCGTGTCAGTGACCGACTGGTGAATTGGTTTGTCAACTGTCAGTGGCTGTCACTAGCCTCCCGGTATGACTAGTCAGACCACCATCGACACGACGGGGTCGGGGGGCAAAACACCGGCGGGTCCGTCGGACGCGACGCCGGGCAAGGGGCTGCGAGGGCACCCCTGGCTCACCCTCATCACCGTCGCTGTGGGGGTCATGATGGTGGCCCTCGACGGCACCATCGTGGCCATCGCCAACCCCGCGATCGGCAAGGACCTGGGCGCCTCCTGGTCGGATCTCCAGTGGATCACCAACGCCTACTTCCTCGCCCTCGCCGTCTCCCTCATCACCGCCGGAAAGCTCGGTGACCGCTTCGGTCACCGGCAGACCTTCCTCATCGGTGTGGCGGGCTTCGCCGCCTCCTCGTGCGCCATCGGGCTGTCCCAGGGCATCACGGCGGTCATCGTCTTCCGCGTCTTCCAGGGCCTGTTCGGCGCGCTGCTGATGCCGGCCGCGCTCGGCCTGCTGCGGGCCACGTTCCCGGCCGAGAAGCTGAACATGGCCATCGGCATCTGGGGCATGGTCATCGGCGCGTCCACCGCGGGCGGCCCGATCCTCGGCGGTGTGCTCGTCGAACACGTCAACTGGCAGTCGGTGTTCTTCATCAACGTGCCGGTCGGTGTCCTCGCCGTCGTCCTCGGTGTGCTGATCCTGGTCGACCACCGCGCCGAGAACGCCCCGCGCTCCTTCGACCTCCTGGGCATCGCCCTGTTGTCCGGCGCGATGTTCTGCCTCGTCTGGGCATTGATCAAGGCCCCCGAGTGGGGCTGGGGCGACCTGAAGACCTGGGCGTTCATCATCGCTTCGCTCGTCGGGTTCGGGCTCTTCGCCGTCTGGGAGACGAAGGTGAAGGAGCCGCTGATCCCGCTGGCGCTCTTCCGCTCGGTCCCGCTGTCGGCGGGAGTCGTCCTCATGGTCCTGATGGCCATCGCCTTCATGGGCGGCCTGTTCTTCGTGACGTTCTACCTTCAGAACGTGCACGGGATGAGCCCGATCGACGCCGGTCTGCACCTGCTGCCGCTCACCGGCATGATGATCGTCGGCTCCCCGCTCGCCGGCGTGCTGATCACCAAGCTCGGCCCCCGCGTCCCGCTGGCCGGCGGCATGGCGTGCACCGCGATCGCCATGTACGGCATGTCGACGCTGGACGCGCACACGGGCAGCGGCGTCATGTCCGTCTGGTTCGCCCTGCTGGGCCTCGGTCTCGCGCCGGTCATGGTCGGTGCCACCGAAGTCATCGTCGGCAACGCCCCGATGGAGCTGTCGGGCGTCGCGGGCGGTCTCCAGCAGGCCGCCATGCAGATCGGCGGCAGCCTCGGTACGGCCGTGCTGGGCGCCGTGATGGCCTCCAAGGTCGACCACGAGTTCGCGGGCAACTGGGCGGACGCGGGGCTGCCGCCGCTCACCCCGGCCCAGTCCGAACAGGCCGCGTTGGCCGTGCAGCAGGGTGTCGCCCCGGTGCCCCCGGGCACCCCCGAGCAGATCGCCGCGAAGATCGCCGAGGTCGCGCACAGCACGTTCATCGACGGCATGAGCCTGGCCTCCCTGACCGCCGCGGGCGTGGCGGCCGTGGCCGTGTTCGTCGCCTTCCTCACCAAGCGCGGCGAGAACGCCGAGGCCGGTGCGGGCGCCGCGCACATCTGACGCTCTCCGGCGGCCCGTTCGCTCATCAGGGTGAACGAAGCCGCCGAACCTCCCCTCCGGCGCATGCCGCAGGTCACAGTGGGTCAAGTCCTCCGCAGGGCATGGAGGACGGACGCTGCGGCGCGCTGCCGGAGGGGGGCAGCGCGCAGGCAGCGGCATTGAAGCGTGCCGACGGGGTACCCGCCATGTCACACCGAAGAGAACCCCAACCGACCGAGGGTTTACGGGAGTCGATGATGGCGAGCTTCGGACACGGTACGCGCAGGCACCCCCGCTCACGTGGCCGGACGTGGTCACGGGCCGGGACGGATCGCGCGACACTCGGACTCATCGGAGTCATCTGCGCCGTAGCGGGCTTCTTCGTGCTGGGGATCGTCCTCGGTCCCGCCGCGATGGTCTGCGGCTGGCTCGCCATGGGCCGCACCTGGTCGGGGTCCCGCCCCACCGCGGCCGTGATCGCCCTGGTCCTGGGCGCCATCGACACGCTCCTGGCCGTCATCTGGCTGTCCGGAGCGGCCACACCGGGTGTGGGCATGTTCTGACCCGGGTGAAGATGTGGGAAGAGCCCCCGGCCTGTCCGGCCGGGGGCCCTCTCATGGCTCCACCGAGGTCCTCTTCAGCGCCGCCAACTCGCCCCGCAGCGCCCGGACCTCCTCCGTCAGCTCCCGGATCGCCTCGGTCTGCCGCCGCTCCTCGACGTCGTCCTTCTCGAACCGGGCGATGAACCAGGCGGCGATGTTCGCCGTCACCACACCCAGCAGCGCGATCCCGGACAGCATCAGCCCGACCGCCAGCATCCGCCCCAGCCCGGTGGTCGGCGCCATGTCCCCGTACCCCACCGTGGTCATCGTGGTGAACGCCCACCAGACCGCGTCGCCCAGGGTGTGAATGGAGGCACCGGGCTCGTCCCGTTCCACCTCCAGCACAGCCAGCGCACCGAAGACGAGCAGTCCGAGGCACGATCCCGCGACGTACGTGGTGACCCGTACCTGCGACGCCATCCGCGCCCGCTGCCCGGCGAGGAACAGCATCGACACCAGCTTCAGCAGCCGCAGCGGCTGAGCCAGGGGCACAACCACGGCCAGCAGCGCCAGCGGATTGCCGCGCACGAACCGCAGCCGGTCCTCGGCCAGCCACAGGCGGACCAGATAGTCGGCGGCGAAAGCGGCCCACACCGCCCAGTTGGTGACATGGCATGCGGTCAGGAGGTCCTGCGGAGCCCTCGGGGCCACGATCGGTATGGCGTAGGCGATCGCGAAGAGCACGGCCAGCGCCAGCAGCGGGCCCTGGGTGCGCCGTTCCCAACGGGCCAGCGTGGTCGAGGCGGTCATCGGGAGCGTCATGGAAGCATGGTAGGGAACGCGTGGGGCGGCACCCCTCGGGTGCCGCCCCACGGACGCGGTCCTCGGTGCCCCTACGCGTCGCCGCCCGCGGCCCCCGGGTCGGCGGCCGAGACGTCGAGCAGCTGGTACCGGTCGATCGCCTGCTTGAGCAGGGAGCGGTCGACCTTGCCCTCACGGGCCAGCTCGGTCAGCACACCCACCACGATCGACTGCGCGTCGATGTGGAAGAACCGCCGGGCCGCGCCCCGGGTGTCGGCGAAGCCGAAGCCGTCCGCGCCGAGCGACTGGTACGTCTGCGGCACCCAGCGCGCGATCTGGTCCGGGACCGCCCGCATCCAGTCGGACACGGCCACGACCGGCCCCTGCGCGTCCGCGAGCTTGCGCGTCACGTACGGCACCCGCTGCTCCTCCTCGGGGTGCAGCAGGTTGTGCTCCTCGCAGGCCACGGCCTCGCGCCGCAGCTCGTTCCAGGAGGTCGCCGACCAGACGTCCGCCTTGACGTTCCAGTCCTCGGCCAGGATCTTCTGCGCCTCGATCGCCCAGGGGAGCGCGACGCCGGACGCCAGGATCTGCGCCGGGATCGAGCCGGCCGTGCCCTCGCTGAAGCGGTAGAGGCCCTTGAGGATGCCGTCGACGTCCACATTCTCCGGCTCGGCCGGGTGCTGGATCGGCTCGTTGTAGACGGTCAGGTAGTAGAAGACGTCCTCGCCGTGCGGGTGCTCCTCGGAGGCGCCGTACATCCGGCGCAGACCGTCCTTGACGATGTGCGCGATCTCGAAGCCGAACGCCGGGTCGTACGCCACGCAGCCCGGGTTCGTGGAGGCCAGCAGCTGGGAGTGGCCGTCCGCGTGCTGGAGACCCTCACCGGTCAGGGTCGTGCGGCCGGCGGTCGCGCCCAGGACGAAACCGCGCGCCAGCTGGTCGGCCATCTGCCAGAACTGGTCGCCGGTGCGCTGGAAACCGAACATCGAGTAGAAGACGTAGACCGGGATGAGCGGCTCGCCGTGCGTGGCGTAGGCCGAGCCGGCGGCGATCAGCGAGGCCGTGCAGCCCGCCTCCGAGATGCCGTCGTGCAGCATCTGGCCGTTCGGCGACTCCTTGTAGGCGAGCAGCAGGTCACGGTCGACCGACTCGTACTGCTGGCCCAGCGGGTTGTAGATCTTCGCACTCGGGAAGAACGAGTCCATGCCGAACGTGCGGTACTCGTCGGGCGCGATCAGCACGAACCGTTTGCCGATCTCCTTGTCCCGCATGAGGTCCTTGAGGAGCCGGACGAACGCCATCGTCGTCGCGATGGACTGGTGGCCCGAGCCCTTCTTCACGGTCGCGTACGTCTTGTCCTCGGGCAGCGCCAGCGGCTTGGAGCGGACCACGCGCGTGGGCACGTAACCGCCGAGACCCTTGCGGCGGTCGTGCATGTACTGGATCTCCTCCGAGTCCCGGCCCGGGTGGTAGTACGGCGGCGCGCCGGACTCCAGCTCCTTGTCCGGGATCGGCAGGTGCAGACGGTCGCGGAAGCGCTTGAGGTCGTCGACCGTCAGCTTCTTCATCTGGTGCGTGGCGTTGCGGCCCTCGAAGTTCGGGCCCAGCGTCCAGCCCTTGATCGTCTTGGCGAGGATCACCGTCGGCTGGCCCTTGTGCTCCACGGCCGCCTTGTACGCCGCGAAGATCTTCCGGTGGTCGTGACCGCCCCGGCCCAGGTGCAGGATCTGGTCGTCGGTCATGCCCTCGACCATCGCGCGCAGCCGGTGGTCGTCACCGAAGAAGTGGTCGCGGATGTACGCGCCGGTCTCCGTGGCGTACGTCTGGAACTGCCCGTCCGGTGTGGTGTTCATCCGGTTGACCAGCACGCCGTCGCGGTCCTGGGCGAGCAGCGGGTCCCAGCTGCGGTCCCAGACCAGCTTGATCACGTTCCAGCCGGCGCCGCGGAAGATCGACTCCAGCTCCTGGATGATCTTGCCGTTGCCGCGCACCGGGCCGTCGAGGCGCTGGAGGTTGCAGTTGACGACGAAGGTCAGGTTGTCCAGGCCCTCACGGGCGGCGATGGACAGCTGTCCCAGCGACTCCGGCTCGTCCATCTCGCCGTCGCCGAGGAACGCCCAGACGTGCGACGCCGAGGTGTCGGCGATCCCGCGCGCCTCCATGTAGCGGTTCATCCGCGCCTGGTAGATCGCGCCGATCGGGCCGAGGCCCATCGACACCGTCGGGAACTCCCAGAAGTCCGGCATCGACCGCGGGTGCGGGTACGACGACAGCGCGTACGGCGCCTTGGACTTCTCCTGGCGGAAGCCGTCCAGGTGCTGCTCGCTGAGCCGGTCCAGCAGGAAGGCGCGGGCGTAGATGCCCGGCGAGGCGTGCCCCTGGAAGAAGACCTGGTCGCCGCCGCGACCGTCGTCCTTGCCGCGGAAGAAGTGGTTGAAGCCGACGTCGTAGAGGGACGCCGAGGACGCGAACGTGGCGATGTGGCCGCCGACGCCGATGCCGGGGCGCTGGGCCCGGGAGACCATCACCGCGGCGTTCCAGCGGGTGGCGTTCAGGACCTTGCGCTCGATCTCCTCGTTGCCCGGGAAGAACGGCTCGCTCTTGGTGGGGATGGTGTTGACGTAGTCCGTGCTGCGCATCTCCGGCACGGCCACGCGCTTCTCGCGGGCCCGCTCGATCAGGCGCAGCATCAGGTAGCGGGCGCGCTCCCGGCCGCGTTCGTCGACGGCGGCGTCGAGGGAGTCGAGCCACTCCTGGGTCTCTTCGGGGTCGAAGTCAGGAACCTGACTCGGAAGGCCGCCAATGATGATCGGGTTGCGATCGGATGCGGAAGCCACGCTGTTCCTTACCTGTCAGAGGGCCTGCGAGGGCCGCTGTTTCGCTGTCGTCGCCGGGGCGTCGTCGCTGGGGGGCGCGCCGCTGTCCATGGTCCACCTCGCGGCCGGGAAACGTCATCTCTACCGACCGGTAACCCAGACGTGAGGTCGACTCCGTGACCTGGGGGGCGAATACCTTCGAGTCTCGTACCCACAGACGATTCCCAAACGCCCAAACAGGGCAGAAAGGTGTGGTGTGCATCACCTCGGACCATGATGGTGTGCCTGGAGTTGCGGTGACACGGCCAGGATCGTCACCGTTTCGGCGGTCTGAACGGCCGGGTACTTGCGCGATCCGTCCCGCCCGTGTGGACTACGGCCAATGCTTCGCGCACGCGCGTGGCTGAGTTATTCCCAAGACATGATCAGGAGGCAACCCGTGAGCGCGACCGCGGACCACGCGGAGGAGCGGACGAACCCTGCCGCCAGGCTGGGGTTCCAGCCCGGGCAGGTGGTCCAGGAGATCGGCTACGACGACGACGTGGACCAGGAGCTCCGCAAGGCCATCGAGGGCATCATCGAGGCCGACCTGGTGGACGAGGACTACGACGACGTGGCCGATGCCGTTGTGCTGTGGTTCCGTGACGACGACGGCGACCTGACGGATGCGCTGGTGGATGCCACCACGTACATCGAAGAGGGCGGCGCGATCCTGCTCCTGACGCCGAAGACCGGCCGTTCGGGGTACGTGGAGCCGAGCGACATCTCGGAAGCCGCCACCACGGCGGGTCTGACGGCGTCCAAGAGCGTCAGCGTCGGCAAGGACTGGAGCGGCAGCCGGCTGGCGACGCCCAAGGCCGCCAAGTCCAAGCGTTAGCCGTACGGCGGTGCGGCGGGCCGGCGCTGTCGGCCCGCCCACCGGTCTGTACCGGTGCCTGCGTAGGGTGGTCCCACCCGAAAAGCCCCACGAAGGGACACCCACAGCGATGGCGATCCAGGTCGGCGAGAAGGCCCCCGACTTCGAGCTCAAGGACAACCACGGCGCGCCCGTGCGGCTGTCCGACTTCCGGGGCCGGAAGAACGTCGTGCTGCTCTTCTACCCCTTCGCCTTCACCGGCGTGTGCACCGGCGAGCTGTGCGAGCTGCGCGACAACCTGCCGCAGTTCTCCGACCGCGACACCCAGCTGCTCGCCGTCTCCAACGACTCCATCCACACCCTGCGCGTCTTCGCCGAGCAGGAGAACCTGGAGTACCCGCTGCTGTCGGACTTCTGGCCGCACGGCAACGTCTCGCGCGCCTACGGCGTCTTCGACGAGGACAAGGGCTGCGCGGTGCGCGGCACCTTCGTCATCGACAAGGAGGGCGTCGTGCGGTGGACCGTCGTCAACGGCCTGCCGGACGCGCGCGACCTGAACGACTACGTGAAGGCGCTCGACTCCCTGTGACGCCGGTCGGGCGGCACGCGCCCGACACCCGCCGAATTCGGGGCCTCAGGGCCTGGGTGGGGCGGGAACCCGTCACTAGGATCGACTCGTTGATCCGACATCCGAGCACAACGGGGCATCCCGCCCCTGGACACCAATGGAGGACTCGTGGGAGTCAGCCTCAGCAAGGGCGGCAACGTATCGCTGACCAAGGAGGCGCCGGGCCTGACCGCGGTCATCATCGGTCTGGGGTGGGACGTCCGCACCACGACCGGCACGGACTTCGACCTGGACGCCAGCGCGCTGCTGCTGAACAGCTCCGGCAAGGTCGGCAGCGACCAGCACTTCATCTTCTTCAACAACCTCAAGAGCCCGGACGGCTCCGTCGAGCACACCGGTGACAACATCACCGGTGAGGGCGAGGGCGACGACGAGCAGATCAAGGTCAACCTCGCGGCGGTCCCGGCCGACATCGAGAAGATCGTCTTCCCGGTCTCGATCTACGACGCCGAGACCCGCCAGCAGTCCTTCGGCCAGGTCCGCAACGCCTTCATCCGCGTCGTGAACCAGGCCGGCGAGACGGAGATCGCCCGCTACGACCTGAGCGAGGACGCCTCCACCGAGACCGCCATGGTCTTCGGTGAGCTCTACCGGCACGGCGCGGAGTGGAAGTTCCGTGCCATCGGCCAGGGCTACGCCTCGGGCCTGCGCGGCATCGCGCAGGACTTCGGTGTGAACGTCTGATCACCGCGCGGGCCCCGACGCCGGGGCCCGAAGGTCTTCTCGTCCGGCGCCGCACGGTTTACGTGCGGCGCCCGGCGGGCAGGACCACCACCGTAAAACCCAACGGCCTGTTGCCCCCAGGGGTGGGGGCGCAACA